>JAHJRR010000005.1 GCA_018830685.1 Nanobdellota archaeon | reverse complement strand
GCAAGGATAACTGGAAGGTCTGTTTTTGTAAGCGTAGATTTCGCCGCATTAAGTGAAGTGTTTAGCCAGATTCTTGTTGAGCCAGTATCAAATGATACAGCACTATCTCCGACAGAAACAGTACCACTTGTAGTCAAATCCAGAAGCTGGTTAGCAATACTTGTTGCTTGAGCCGAGTCAAATCCAGCAGGTGCACTAGCACCATGAACGACTGCGAAATCAGCACTACCTCCTGCCACGAATGGAGAAGGGTAACTTGCAGCACCAGCAACTCCAGCAGTCATACCAATCATTAATGCACTTGTAGCCACCGCAAAAATTTGCTTAAATTTATATTTCATTTATTCTCTTTTCAACCTCCTTTCAACTCTATAGAGAAGTTGCCCAAGGCAACCCTCACTAGCCCGAAAGTCATAGGGTAGAACCACCGGGATCAGTGAATATGAATTTTGAGGTATAGAAACTTCTAGACTAGAAAAATTAACTTTATTTCGTAACCCTATTTTGTTTGTGTTTCTGTGCATTTTTAACAACCTTAAACTAACCCTCTGAAAAGATACCCAATCCATCAAAGGACACAACGAACTATCGAATCCCCTATAAGAACACCCCCAAGGTGTTATCGTAATGTCAAAAGTCAATTTCCCTTTAAAAAGGTTACTGTGCATTTCTTCTAAAAACCTTAAAAAAGCCCTTTTTTCAAGGTTTTATTTATAAAGCTTTTGGTATCACTAGAGTATTAGCACAACATTCAAAATCTGGACAAGCAAAAGCTTTATTAACATACCCCTATTACAAAGGAATATATTACCCTAAATATACCCTATGCACATAATATATATTTAACATATCTATCTGAAAATAATAGATATATGTTTAAAGGTAAAATATAACCAAATGCCAAAGACAAAAGTAAGGGAAATCACTGTTATCCAATCCAAAGGAACCTTTTCCATATTCAAGAAAGCAGGGAATTCGAAGAAAGATTATGACTTTGAAGGCCTGTCTCTTCTTAGGCATCTTTTAAGCAATGAGAAAGCACGTCTTCTGCATACAATAAAAACCCAAGAACCAGGGTCCCTCTATGATTTAGCAAAAAAACTAGGTAGAACATTTAAGTCAGTAAGCGATGATGTTAAATTTTTAGAAAGGTTTGGATTCATCGAACTTCTTGAAGAAAAGACTAAGAATAGGATAAGACATAAGCCAATAATAGCTGTAGACACGATGACAATACATGTAAAAGTGTGATTAATTCACCCAAATATGCCCCTTAGAAGAATCCAACTGACGAACCACTTCTGTCAATGTTTCGATTGAATCTTCATACTTAATTAATCTTAACTTTAATTTAGATGTTTTAACTATTTCTGGAAGAGACTCATAAGAATCACTAATCTGACAATATAGTGCCTTTAATTCTTCTTCCATAGTTACCTTCACATCTCCATATAAAATCTCTTTCTGTAAATATGAAGGGTCCTCCCTAGACATATCCAATAACTCCTCTAAGCTACATATCATTCCCAAAAAAGCTTCCAAATTGATTCTCATGAAAAAATCAAAATCTATTCCTTTTTAAATTTGTTTATTTGAAATAAACCCTAAAAGAAACCTCAATAGAATCTCCTCTTGAATTAACACTCTGAAGAGCGTTTCTAAAATTACCCTCCTGAACACCTTCTTGGACGCTAACAAGTTCTAACCCCCCTACACTAACATTAAAAACATAGCCACTAACGGGTCTATCACTTCCAAACTGCCAACTAGAACCAGATATCTCCCTTAGAGTCTGATTCAAAATCTCGCAAGAGTCCCGTTCGTCAGAGCATCTCTCTTCAGATTTACATTCAGAGATTAATTCTTGAACAGAGAAATTCCCAAGAAAATTTTCACAATCTGTGGTATAATAAAGAACAGACTGCAAAAAGCTATCAACCTCATAACTCTCAGCAGATTCTTCGTCGTTACCTCTAATGTAAAAACTGAACAAGAACAGCAACGCCACTGCCACGATTATAATTATCAAAGCAAAACCAACTATCTCTTCCTGACCTCTTTTATTCATCTCCTCCTCCGTAATAAACTGTAATTCTAGCAACATCACAAACATTCCCTTGTTCACTTTTCCTACAAAGAGATATGAAATTTGAAACCCCTACACCTTCTTCACTAAAGAGATTTATTTCACCACAATCAGGATAGTTTTCTGTTGTACAAACTCCCTCAATAGCAGGATAAATTCTCCTAATGTTTATCCCTTCAACGCCCCAGAAACTAGAGTATCTATCTGAAATCTCGCTAAGGGACATAACTTTGTCGAAGTCAACACAATTAGATTTTGAAGTACCGAACGCACTCCCACATGAAAATTCAGGAGAATCCGCAAGTCTAGCTACAGTAAGAAGAGCGTTTTTCTCTTCCAAACTTTCTGCCGATTGATTCACCTCAGATAGCATAATCTTAATGAAGAAAATTCCTACAAAAACGAAAAGCAGCGTGACCGCTATAAGCATAAACGCCATCTGCTGTATTTTCATTTGTCCCTTTTTATTCATCTTAATTTCCCGACAAATTTTTTTATTTTTTCTTCAATGAGGAGTATAATTTTTAGAGCGACTCTCTCTTTATCTTTATTTTCATCTTTCACATCAGGAATCTTCCAAGAGATTAACTTCCCCCCAAAAGATTTATCCTTGAAGATTTCAAAAGAGACATCGTCCGCAACAATTACTACAATGTCCGTATCCCTTAATAACGATGAGCTCAGCCCCCGAGATTTAACACTTAAATTTATCCCCTTCTTTTTAGCAACCCTTTTTTCAGCCTCAAAGCCCCCATCCTTCCTCAAATCTCTCTTATTCCATTTGATTATCCCCGCACTCAGCGCCTTGTAATCTTTTTTCTTAATCAGTTTCTTGAAGAGCTCTTCCGCAATTCTACTTCGAAAGATATTATGTTTACATACGAATAAAATTCTCTTTACCATAGTTCACACCCCTCAGCATCATTATCTTTGCCAACACTTTT
>JAHJRR010000077.1 GCA_018830685.1 Nanobdellota archaeon | reverse complement strand
CTTAACAACAAAAACCATATGATATCTAATACGAAAACTGCAGTGCGGAGCATAACTTACTTTCATAAAAAATTCAGTTTACTATTCTATAAAAATCATCCGATGCAAAGCATCGGGGTATAGACCCATGTAGGAATTAAAAAATGCAAGTGAGCTCGGGAGCTGTCCTGCCCGGGTCGTTCGCTTATTTTTTAAAGTAAATAATTCTTCTTTCCATATGAAACCAAAAGTCCTCGTCGCAATGTCTGGTGGCGTTGATTCAAGCGTAGCCGCCATGATAATGAAGCAGAAAGGTTACGAAGTCATAGGTGCATTCATGAAGAACTGGTCTGATACAAAAAACGACCTTGGAGAATGCAGATGGAAAGATGACAGACAAGAAGCGATAAAAATCGCATCCATCCTAAAAATCCCGCTAATCACTCTAGATTTTGAAAAAGAGTATAGGAAACTAGTCGTCGATGAAATGTTCAAATTATACAAACGCGGAATTACACCAAATCCTGATGTAGATTGCAATCAAAAGATAAAATTCCCCTTATTAAGAAAAGCCGCAAAAAAACTCGGCGCGGAATTCGTTGTGACCGGACACTACGCCCAGATAAAAGAAGTAAAAGATGGTGCTCATTCTACAAAGCTCCGTTCACAAATAAATAAAGAAGATAACAATAAAGGTATTTCCACAGTTAATTCTCAAAGTAAATCTGCGAACGCGAGTGAGCAGGAAATTTTGGCTTCGTTGGGCAGGGCGGGCGGGAAAGATTCTTCTTTCAAACTCCTTAGAGCAAAAGACGAATCAAAAGACCAATCTTATTTCCTCTATAGATTAAATCAAAAAGACCTCAAACACTCTTTATTCCCAATAGGAAATTACACAAAAAAACAAATTAGAGCAATAGCAAAAAAACACAAATTCCCTAATTCAGAAAGAAAAGGAACCGTCGGCATATGTTTCATTGGAAAAGTCAATTTAAAAAAATTCCTTCAGAAAAAGATAAAACCAAAAAAAGGAAAAATCCTAAATCCAGAAGGAGAACAAGTTGGAGAACACGATGGAATTTATTATTACACTATAGGACAAAAGATAGGTCCTCATTTTGGAATTGAAATTTTAAAAAAAGGAGATGACAAAAAACAACTAAAAAGATGGTACGTCGCTCGCAAGAATCTAAGAAAAAATGAAATCATCGCGGCACCAGAAGACCACCCCATTCTTTATAGAAAAGAAATCATAATTAAACAACCTCGCTGGATATCCAAAAATGAATTAGAGAAATTATTTTCTAAAAAAGAGAAGAACAAAGATGATTCTAAAACCCAGCGTGATTTTACCACATTATCTCGCGATAGCGTCTCAAGTAAATCTGCGAGCACCAGCGAGCCTACTTCTAGGGTTGGGTGGGTGGAAAAAGTTCATGACAAAACAATAAATCTCCACGCAAGAATAAGGCAAGTCGGGGAACTCCTCCCGTGCGAACTCGCATACAACAAAACCAAAAAACAATTCAAAGTAACCCTAACAAAACCAATAACTGGAGTCAGCGAAGGACAAGCAATAGTTCTTTACAAAGGAAGAGAAACTCTCGGCGGTGGAGTTATTTGTTTTGATTAAGGAGATAATTGATTAAGCTGGCTAGGATCAAAAGAAGAAAAGATTACAGCTGTAAAAATTATCGAGAAAACAAATATCAAAAGACCAATCCATAAACTTAACAATATTCCTGAGATAAATGCAGAAAGGAAAGATTTCCAGAAATTAAGATCATATTCCCCCATAACAAGCCAAGAAAAAAAGATAAGTGTGGCAATCACCAAAGCATAATAAACTAGCGAAGACAAGGTAACATAATAATTAAACACTCCTATCACCATATAAAGGGCAAAAGGCAACCATATAACTCTCAAAGCCCTACGATAGGTATTATTCTCAACATGAAATAATTTATTAGTAGCTCTCAAGGCAAAAGGGAAAAGAAAAAATGTCAAAATAGCAAAAATAGCATAGAGGAATATCTCTAATAACATAATAAAATAAATAAAAAAGGATTTAAAAAGGTTTCTCATTTACTAAAAAAATGGAAAAGACAGGAGAGACCTATCAGGAGTTGTTTAAATGGATGGGACTTGGTTTAGTGATACTTATTATTCTCTTGATCTTGTGGATGTTTGGAATTAACCTTCCGGAGAGATATACAAATAACTGGTTTAATTGGATAATTATAATCATTCTCGTAATTTTTGCTATATTTAGTATTGTCAAATATGTATTAATGGATAAAAACTCCCGAAAAGAACATGAAGAGATATCTTCCTCTAAACCAAGGGGCATACGTATTCTGTTTTCTTCTAAATTTACATTCATTAAATCACGAATTTCATCTCTAATACTCTCATCTGTTTTTATATTAATAATAGGATTTTATATTCTAATATCAACGCCTTTCAAACTATTCGGAGGAATAATCAGCGGGGGTGCAGTAATTACTATAATCGGTTCTGTAATTATATGGAAATATTTAGTGAATGAATAAACCCAAATCAATCTCTCAACTTCTTCTGCTTCACCATCTCTTCCTGTCCGAACTCGTTAAAGAAAAGAATCCTATCCAAGTCAATCGGCGCTTTCTTCGTGCGCGCCTTTTTCAATTCAAAACCAATGGGGAACACTGCCTCAACATTTGAATCCGAAGGAATATCTAAAAGATGCTTTATATCCTTTTCAACAAAATGGCCCACCCAACAAGTTGAAAGCCCCGAATCTACAATCTTCAAAAGAAAATTCTCAATCGCAGCACCCGCCTGCTGCCGAGCATAAATCTCCCCAGCCTTCCCGTACAAATTAACCAACCGCCCAGGATTTGAGCACACAACCACAACATACTGTGCCTTTGTAATAAAATCCTGCTGAGCCGCCACAGCAATCTTATTTATCTTCTCCTTCTCATCAACAAGAATAAAATTGCATACATAGTTCCCTCCGGCAACAGGAGCGTACCGTGCAGCATCAATGCACTCAATTATTTCTCTCCAGTCAGGTTTCTTAGAAGAAAATTTCCTAACACTTTTCCTAGCCTTAATCGCTTTATCTAAATCCATGCCCTCCAAAAGAAGAAGATGTTTATAAAATTTAGTATGATGTTACTTGCTCGCTTCGCTCGCAATCGTATGGGGGACTTCCCCCTAACAAGTCACCCCCTTTTAAACTACTTACTCGCTGCGCTCGCAAATAATCTAAAAAGTTAGCAAAAAACAGCTTAAGATTAGATAAAAAAATATTATGATTTTACTCAGTTAATTTGGGCAGGGCAGGAAACCTTCTTTATTCTGCTCACAATTAACCATAAACAACAAACAAAATTAATTTACGATTTTACCACCTTATTTTTATCTTGGCGAAGAAACGTGACAAAGTCTGTTTCTGAGCCAAGCAAATCGCGAGCGTCAGCGAGCGGTAATTTTAGGTTTGAACAAGCGAAAAAACTCAACCAAGCCATCGAACTTTTCCGGGTCGTGGCTCAAACGCAATCCCTTCTTCAAGAAGCTTCTGAATCTCTTGATTAATCAAAGAGGGCTGAGCATCCGAAAACTTTTTCACAATCTCACTGACCTCAATTCCACCATCATCTTCTGCACTCTTAATCAAATCAAGAATCTTATCTTTAATAGCAAGAACATCTTCCCTCTCTACTTTAGGAATAAAACTCGCAACCTCTTTCTCGGTCTCCAGCTTCCTTAAAAGTAAATATTTAGGGTCAGACTCTTTAACAATCTCTGGAGCGATATAAGTCTCATCGTTCCAATTCCTCAGATTCCCAATAACCACAACAGTCTGCCCCTGAACAACATTTTTAAATTTCTCTGCATCGTCTCCAAAAACCTTTAACTTTATCTGCCCAGAACCATCATCAAGCGTAAGAAAAACATATTTCTTCTCCCCCTCGTTATCATACCTATCAACTATATTCCCAACAACATTTACACGAACAATCTTCTTGTCCCCTAACTCAAGAAAAGAAAACTTATCCTGATCCATCACAGGTTTCCCCATTAAAAGATTTCCAATTCTCAACTTGTACGCTGTGTTCCTCTTAAATTGTTGTTCTGGCATTTTAAATCTAGTTATAATCTGAAGGCAGATTCTCTGATTCTAATTTTAGATATTCAATTATGAGTTTTCTTGAAGGATATTTCTCATTGTGCTTCTCTCTCTCAATCATCTCAGTCATTATTATTCTATCTGTCTCTTTAAACCTAAAACTCTGCACAGCTCTTTCCAATCTTTTAAAAGATGGGAATCTTTTCTTAACAACTTTTTCTTTTGACATTTTATATTATAATCCAAACAAGATTACTTTTAAGTATTTCTAGCCTGAAGACATTGTTTAAAAGACTCACTCCCCCTAAAAAATGAACACAACCTCTATTCTAATTAACATCATCGTATTATCTTACTGGCTTAACTTTTTAGCGAACAATTGAGCAAAGCCAATTGTAAGCCAATAAATCGCGAGTGAAGCGAGCCTAATCACGTCCTCGAAACGTGCCCTTTCTTAGGTTTGAATATAACTCCACTTATATCTAACTTTGTTATCGCCTCATCAATCTCATCCCGCGTCATTTTACCCTCGAGTGCCTTCACAAGCTCCTCGACAGGAATCATCTTTCCAACTTTACTCTCAAGATTAGTTATTGCATCTCTAACAATAAAAACCTTATTCCTCTGAGAAGCAGGCATTCCCCCCGTTCCTCTATCAATATCAAAAGTCTTAGATTCATAATCATAACCAACCTGCGTCAGATAATACTTCATAATACCAATCGCCCTTCGAGCATCAACTATATCAACACTCTCACTCAGTCTCATCTTAGCGGATGCCTCTGACATTCTAATCAACGCCTGCAACTGTCTCGCAGAAATTGGAATCGGTTTCATCGCACTATCTGAAGACACAGGCATATTTCTCAAATCAACGTAAAACTTCTTTATCTCGCTCACTGCTTCTTTACTCAACACTGGCTTAACCTTCTGCTTAGCATATGCAACATACTTCCTCAAAAGATCCCTCGGAACAATCATATCTGCACCATCCTTCTGATGCTCCTTCAAAACGTGCGACGCGATAAGCTCGTCTTTCTTCCTATCTGGCAAATCCCTTAAGGGAAAAATAACATCAAATCTGTTTATCAACGTCGGAGGCAAATCAATCTGCTGGGAAATGGATTGATACGGGTCAAACCTACCAAATTTCGGATTTGCCGCAGCCAAAACACTCGTCTCCGCCCTCAATCTCGCCTGAACATTCGCCTTACTAACTGTAATAGTATTATGAAGAATCATTCTGTTTGAAATAAAAGTGTGATTAGGTTCAATTGTAACATCATAAACCCATTTAATCCCATTGTTTTTGATTCTTGAAATTTTCTTGATTTTAGACCATCTTGCAAATCCAAATGCAATTTTTTTAAGCTCTCCAATTTCAACCAAAATTTTTTTATTTTTCTGGGCTACTGCATGTTTTTCAGCTATAAGAACAAGTTTTTGCAGGAATTTTCTATGTTTCTGCACCCCCAAATCAATTTGATGCCCTATTTCCTTTTTCGCAGATATTTTTAATTCCCCAAATATTTTATTTATCTTATCAGTACAGTTAGGAGAAATGTCTGTTATTGTCCTAAATGTTTTTTTTGCATTGCAATACTCTTCCAATCTTTGCCTTTTATGATAAGAAAGAAAATTAATTTCTCTGAAGAATTTTGAAAGATTCTCCTGCCCTGAAATATCCAGTCTCCAAACATTTCCATCCTTAAATATAGACGACTGAATTCCGAATCTCAAAAGAAGATTTGCCATCTGCTCTTCAAGTAATTTATTCTGAGATACAAAACTAATTCTACACCCATTCCTTTTTTGAACAGAGACAGAACCATCACAGTCATATAAAGTTCTAAGAAGATACTTTAAATTCTTATTAGGTAATTGCATTATAGATTCAGGAATTTTTTTAATTTCTCCTTTTTCAAGCAAATCAGGGTCTATGTCTTTTATCTTCTCCAAAACTTTTTTAGATATAACCCTAACTGCAAACTGATTTTTTCTTTTTGTTATTATTGTAGAGACATCAAAGAACGATTCAACCGCATTTTTGTAATCTCTTATAAGTGTTTCATTATTGTTACCAAATTGTATCCCTGTTTTCTTGCCCCGATTTAATTCATAACAACCGTCGCTAATATGGTATCCTAATATCTTACACAGCATATCATTCCGAGAATTACACTGTTTTGAAAAGATATTTATCTCTGAAGGAATTGGAAAAAATTCTCCTTCTTTCAATTTTTCTGCAGGAAGAGTTATTATTTTTCCTTCCCTAACAACCCAGCAAGGATGCTCAGGAGTAACTGTAATCTCACTTCCATTTGAAAGTTTTATTCTTACAAACATATCGGGAGCTACATGTCTGCTTACTCTATCTGCTTTCAGAGGGAAATGGCTAACAAAATCTGTTGAAATTAATTCCAAAGAATTCACGGGAAGAATCTCACAATCTTTTCCAGTGATTACTTTTTCCTTCTTTTTTTCCATAAGCTCATCAACCAATTTTCCTATTTCAATTTCTCTTCCATCAGATAAAAGAAGTTTAAAATCTGGCATCATGCATTGCTGTTCCATCGCCTCGTGCATAGCACTTCTATCATTAGGATCCATCTTCTCCAACTCGTCAATACACACCAAACCTTTATTAGCAAGAACCATAGCTCCAGCTTCAAGACTCCAGCCCCTAAGATACTCGTCACGCACAACCGTCGCAGTAAGCCCAGCACCAGAAGCACTCTTTCCAACAAGATATCTTCCCTTAGGAGATATTCCAGACATGAAAACCAATATAACAGACTTTGCAACTCCTGGGTCTCCTATCAAAAGAATATGAAAATCCCCCCTACTTCTCTGTCCATCCGCGTGCGTCTTAAGAACCCCTCCAAACAACTGTAAAACAAGTGACTTCTTTATCTCATCGTGCCCCCAAACGCTAGGAACAATACTCTTAGAAAGTTTCTCAAACACTTTTGGGTCCTGTGACAACTCAAGAATTTGTTTCTCATCCTCATCATTAATATCCAAATCCTCAAAAGATTCTTCCAAGGGAATCACATTGTTTGCTTCAATAGCTAACTCGAACCGAGTAGACAAACCTCCAGACTGCAAAGGAACCGGAACCTCCTTTAAAACACCCACCGCCTTCACCCTACTTCCGGGAGTCGTCTTCTCCTCCATCTTGGGCTCAACCAAATCCTCTTTAAGGAAAACATTCAGTCTCTTAGGTTGCTCCCCACCAGACAGCGACTCCGGCGCTTCCTCAATAACCAATCTTTGAGTATCAACCATTTCCTTGCTTACAATTCTAAAACTCCCTCGACGACCACACGAACATCGGCTCGGCTCTCTAAATTTCTTTTCTATCTGCAAAACAGAAATAATAGTCCCACACGAAGGGCACTCAAACTTAGAATTAACAACCTGCGGCCGAACATCCGACGCCTGCCTAACAATCCCTTCAATGACAATTAATTCATTAAGATTCCTAGAACGAATATTCCTAACTTTTATCTCCTGTGTTTTAGGCATATTAATCAAACGCACCCTGACCTTTTCTACAAGTCCAGTCTCCTCAATCGCAGTCTCAATAAGACTCAACGTCTCTTCAGGATTAGAAAGAATCTCTTCCGCAAGCTTATTTGAAAACTCTGTCAGAGTAGAAAAATCAACATTTATCACACTCTTCCCTTTTCTTATAGAATCTCCTACTTCCTTTTTATAAGAATCAAAAAAATTCTTTGCCTCAATCATTAACTCTTCATTCGCCGGCTTTTTTACCTGAGAATCCTCTTCCATGAAAAAAGAAGGTCTGCTCGATTTTTATAGTTTATTATTCCCTTTCAACACCTTTGTAAAAATGATGTTCAAAAACCAAGGAGATTATTACACCATTCATAGATGACATCCTCCGCACACTTTAGTGTGCGGTTTCCATGAAAATTATCCAAAAAACTGCGGAGAGTTATCACCTCTTTTCCAATTCAGTTAATAGTCCAAAAAAATAAATAATCATGTCTCAGTAAATAAAAATTAACTTGTATGATTTTACCACATTAACTTTCTTTATCAGCGAAGAAAACTTGACAGAGTCTGTTTTCTGAGAGAAACAAATCGCGAACGTCAGCGAGCGGTAACTCTGAAGGGGGTGACTTGTTAGGGGGAAGTCCCCATACGAATCGAGAGGCGACCAACGAGTGCAAAATTCAAGATAATGAAAATCTTGTTCGGCTCACCACCGCCTTTAGGCGGTGGATTTCTTTTTCAATTAACAAAAACCAGAAAGAGCAAATGAAAGATATCATGATTTTGCTAGCTTAATTTTTCTAAAGCAAAAATCCGGGCAAAGTCGGATTTGAACTAATCAATCGCGAAATTAAAATCAATAAGTCGTGCGAGATTACGAGTTAAAGTTCCCATACGAGCGAGGTAAAACAGAGCCTATTTATCTCAAGGTGATTCTCTAATCATAAAAAAATAATCTTAAAACTACTTCTTGACAAATTCCACATTTTCCATGCCTTCAAATTCTTTATCCCCCGTAAGAAATCTCACACCAAGTTCTTTTGCCTGAATATAAGATACACAATCAGTCATAGATAGTTTTTTCTTTTTGTTATTATATTTAAATTCCATCGCTTCTTTTATAAGATTTGGACTCATGCTAACCAAGAATCTTTCATATTTAACCAGATATTTATCCACATTAGGATAGCCATCTCTTATTAAAACATAACAAAGTTCAGAAAAGATAAAGGTGTTCAGAATAACTTTTCTATCAATATAAGGCAAGTAATTCTTGTTGCCTTTGATTATTTCAATTAAAGCATAAGTATCAAATAAAAACATTTTAAAATCCACTACCCAGTTCATCATCAATTTCTCTCATAAGTTTATCTGTTGATTTCTTAAACTTAAATGTGCCAAACATCTCTTTCAATACATCTTCTTTATTTTCTTTTCTTAACAAAATAATAATTTCTTCTCCTTCTTCAACTCCCGAGTTCTCAACATCTCTTTGAGGTACCACTACTCCAAAAGAATTCCCCCACTTTCTTAACTTAGTCTTTATCTCTATCATAATTATACTGTATAATTAAAGTATTTAAATCTTTACTTCAAAAACTCAGCTCGCTACGCTCGCCAACAAATTAACAAAAACACTACCCAGTTTTATTTGACTATTCTAACTCCCTTGACAAAATACAAAAACACATTAAACTCCAAAGAATAAAGGATAGTAATACTTGAAAAGGAAACCCAAACCTATAACAAAACCCACGAGCCATCCCAATCTAAAATCTCTAGCCTTAGGAGCAGAAAAATAGAATAATATTGAGAAAACAAGGTAAGCAAGCGGGTGGAACACTTTAACAAAATCCAAACCAATAATGTTAATGAAAGCTATCCCAAAAATGTTCGCAGCGACGACCAAACCCCAGTTAGAAAATATACCATAGATAAAGGCTTTAATATTCATACCCTTGAAAAATCTACTAACGTTCTTTGTAAGTTTCATTGAATCATCTAAGATTCACAGTTTTTTAAAGTTTGAGATAACTAATAGTTAGAATAACAACCGCAAATCCACAAGTTTAAACTTACAGATTTTACCTACTTATTTTTCCCTTAAGCAAAGTTCCTTGACAGATATCCAGGACTGAACCAAGCAAATCACGAGCCTCGGCGAGCGGTAATTCTGAAAAGGATAATTTATCAAGAATCTCTCATGCAAGCAAGCAATATACCCCCAGAAATCACTTCTTATAACTCTTCAAAACAGCCTTGACATTACCTAAAAGTTGTGCCATGCTATCTTCAAGCTGTTTCTTATTTTTTGTTCCGGTGCAAACAAGCTTCCCATTACTAAAAAGCAAGAACGTCGCATTGGGCTCTATCAGCTTATAGACAAGACCCGGGAACTGCTCTGGCTCATACTCAGTGTTTTCCATCTCAAGAGCCAAGAAATTAAGATTCAACTTTAAATTTATCGTTCCAGATGCAACAATATTTTGAACAGTAATTTTCGGCTTCACTGTTATATTAACATTAATTTTCCTCAATTGCTTTATCACAGCATCAATGACTTTCTTAACCTGTGCAACAGATTTAGTTCCCGTACAAACAAGATTCCCAGAACTGAAAACAAGCACTGCAGACTTAGGCTCTTTTACTCTAAGAACCAAACCAGGGAAAGTCTCAGGATTATACTCAGTGTTAGGCTGCGTTCGAGCCAACTTCGTCAAAGGAATAGGTTTCTCAAGAGAAGTCGTAGCAACAATATTCTGAATTTTATAACTGCTATTGTCGGTCATTTACAAAATAAGGAAAATGTATTTATAAAGGTGTTTATAAAGGAAAAACTTATTTAGAGAGCTGAACTTTAATAAGTTGATTGAGCATTACATTTGCTTCGCTCACAATTTATTTATTATGTTAACCTAAATCTGCATTTGTTTTTATTATCAATTTTTATTTTCGAGCAGATGTGAGTAAATTTTAAACAAAGATTCCTTGTCAAACAATACTTAAATGAAAATCAACCCCCTTCGGTAAATATCATCATGATGCTTAAAAGTTTCAAATGACAAAAAATCTTTTTTCTTATCATAATTAAAAACCAAAACAAAATGCCCAATATGCACTCTCTTCGAGTCTTTCATATTATACCTTAAATTTTTATAAGATTCAATCGATTCTGAGTTAACTATTTCTCTAATCTTCCTCAAAATCTGTTCATATAATTTCTTATCTTTTTTAATAATTTCAAAAGAATCTTATCTAACTTCTCGCTTGTATTATAAGAACGCATTTTACATGGATTCTATATGTTTTCTCAATTCATCAATAGAATTAAAAGTAGGGCCATGCTTCTCCTTTTTTATTCCCTTAAGCTCAGCCAAAAACTCTGGTCTCAATTCAGGTTCTAAAAAATTTTCTCCATAAAGTTTCAATATCAATTGTGCAGCTTGAGATTTGTTTTTAAAGTTATACTGAGCCTTCACTATGTTGAGAATCCTATCCTCGTTCTCATCCAAATCAATGATTGTCTGAACCATAATAAATTATAACGAATCATAATGTTTATAAAGATTTCCTCATGCAAGATTCTGAACAGTCAAACGAGCTTTTCTTTTTACTTTTATTTCAATTCTACTAAGATTTTTAATCAAAAAATCCAAGGCCTTATAATTATCCTCCAAGGTTTTCGCACCATTAAAAATCAAATTTCCATTAGAAAAAATCAAAATTTCAACTCCTAATTTTTTAATTTCCATCGTTAAAATACCATTCGTCTGAGAATGAAATTTTGTATTAGAAAGAGAACTTATTTTCTTCAAGGGTAATTCAACTCCAAGAGAAGCAGACGTAGTCAAGCCTTTAGACTTAATAGAGATGTGTTTCCCATAATCATAAACCTTAACCATATCTCCAATTCCTCTTCTGAGAATCATAATCTTTCTTCAACTCTTCAAGCGTACTAACACTATCTGGACTCCTGTCTGGACGTAAAGCGGTAAACCGAGGAAAACGTAGAGCAAACCCCGAATTGTAATTAGGAGAATTCTGAATCTCCTGATATGTAACTGAAACAACAATCTTAGGTTTTATCTTAACAGTCCTCCCGCTCTCTTTCAAAAAATACGGCTTCAATTTCTCAGTAAGTTCATTAAACGAGATGTCTTCACCAGTATCTAAAGTAGATTTTTCTTTTATTCCTGTTCCCATTTTTCCAACTTCCAAAAACTCTCCCTTCTTTCCTCTACACGAAAGAATAAAACTAGACAACCAACCACTCCTCTTACCAGTTCCATACTCTCCACCTGTTATGACCAAATCAAGATCTTTTGACTCAGGTTTAATCTTTAACATATGTCCAACTCTACGACCGGGTTGATAACCCGCACTTAAATTCTTAAACATCGCCCCCTCCTGATTGTCCCCCAAAGCCTTCTTATAAAACGCCTCCGCCTTTTTCTCATCAGAAGTAATTATCTGTTTCGATGTAACAATCTTATAAGGGTGGTTCTTAACAATCTTCCTAACTAAAACACTTCTCTTCTGAAACGGCTCACTCAAAAGAGACTTGCCCTCATAAAACAAAATATCAAAAACATTAATCTCTACTGGAAGTTCATCCCGCAATTTCTCAATATTATACTTCCTTCTAATTCTCTGACTTATCTCTTGGAAAGGCTTATACTCTTTAGTCTTCTTGTTAAAACCAACCGCCTCAGAATCAAGGATAAAAGATTTTCCTTTAACATATTTCTTAATGTAATCTACAACCTCTGGGAACTGGCTCGACACATTCTCTAAGTTCCTTGTAAAAAACATTACCTTATCTCCCTCCTTATGAATCAACATTCTAAATCCATCATACTTATACTCCACGGCACACGGCTTCCCAACAGAAACAAAAGCATCCTCAATCGTAAGTGCTTTTTCCGCAAGCATAACTTTTATCGGTTTACCCACTTCCAATTTTAGTTTATTGAATCCAGAGAGTTTCTTCTTCGCGGCAATATCAAAAACCGCAGCAATATCATTTGTCTTATCAATAGCATCCTGAATCTTTTTAGAAGCACCTTCCTCACTATTAAAAAACGCAGATGAGATAGAATCTCTTATTGTACTTTCCTTAACACCAATCCTCAAATCACCAATAAGTGTCCTAACAAGATAAAGTGCCTCAATGGAAGATGCAGAGGTCAACAACTCAGTAATCAGAGAAATCTTCTTTCCCACAGTTCCTTTTCCAACCAACCCCGGAAGCTTCCTTAAATTATCAATAACTTTGTCCGTAGTAAGAACACCTTTGCCTCCAAGGGTCGACTGTTTTTTATTAGAAACCAATTTCTCCGCAACCCTCCCTAAATCTCCAATGTTCTTCCACTCTTTCAAAACATCTTTCTCATTTATCCCTGTAGATTTTGCAATACACTTCAAAGCCAACTGATTACTTATCCCAATCTTCCTATCATCATATTCTGGGTAGATATCCCCCATCAAAAGATAAAGAACATCTCTATCACACTCATCAAGCTGCTTCAAAAATTTAGAAAGAATCTCTATCTTTTCTAGCCTCTTCGTCGTGTCACTAGCTTCTTCATAAAATTCCGCAAGTTTAAGATATTTCATACACACCTCTGAGATGATTCATAGAAGACATAGATGTTTTTAAGTTTGTTTATCTAGAATAAAAGAGAAGAACTTATAACTTTAAGAGAATAAATTATTTTACGGATTACAAAATTTATCAATCTATCAGATTTAAACAAGAATTATCTAAATTTAATAAAAGTCTTCAAGATAGGGTGGAAAAGATTAAAGATGAACTTGTTAAGACTCCTTATTCTGGAAAACCCTTAGGAGTAAATTGGTTCCGAGAAAAAAGATATGAAAATTATAGAATTTACTATTTAGTTTACGAGAATCTACAATCAGTATTTATGGCAGGAATTAGTAACAAAAAAGACCAGCAAAAAACGATTAACACAATAAGATTATTACTAGATTTCTTTAAACAAGAATTAGAAAATTTAATAAAAAAAGACAAATCTACCTGACCCTTTCAATTCTTCCTTCCTTAATATCCTTAAAACTCTCCATTAATTGCTTCAAAAGTTCAACATCTAT
The DNA here is from genome assembly GCA_018830685.1 of Nanobdellota archaeon. Lineage (GTDB taxonomy): Archaea > Nanobdellota > Nanobdellia > Pacearchaeales > GW2011-AR1 > ASMP01. Next base: position 3,479 of record JAHJRR010000077.1, on the reverse strand, counting down.
ATTCGCCTGCAATTTTAACTTTTCATATTCTTCTCGAGGGATTTTTACTATCTCTTCCATAATCTGATTAAAAACAAATGATTTATATATCTTATGCAAAAGACTTATTTCTTTTTTCTGCCCTACAATGACGACGCTTGAAAGAAACACTTCCACCTCTTCAAAAAAATTACTTTCCTCTTCTCTTCTGAGCCCTTAAACTTGGCCTTACTTTAAGCTCTCTAGACTTAGTACTCATCCCCCTAGACTTCTTTCCAGCACTAGTCAATCCTCTAAAAGCTCTTCCTCTATTCCCGGGCTTTCCTATCCAAGACATATTAGAATCGTTCTTTATCTCTGGCCTTTCAGGGTCAACAAGAATTACCTCATAGAAATAATTAACTCCGTCCTTTCCAATTAAATAAGAATTCAAAACTTCAAGATTAGTAAACTTCCTATCCACTCTCTGCTCTGCAATCCACTTATAGCTCATTCTCAGATTCTTTCTAGCGTGAAGTCTCTTACTTCTTCTTCCAGCATTTGGTCTATGTCTCTTGTGCCCTCCTCGACCAATTCGAACACGAACAACAACAAACCCCTTTTTATCCTTATATCCCAAAGCCCGAGCTCTGTCCAACCTCAACGGCTTATCTACTTTAACAAAAACCGGCGACGCACGCCATTCTATCATTCGCTCCCGAAGTATCTTAACGTCAGGCTTCTTCCACGCCTGTTTCAAATAGTGATACAATCCTTTAACCATAACTTACTGAGAAAAATTTGGTTTTTAAATCTTACTTACTTGAAAAAGTGCATATCTAAAAGATATATGTCCATAGGAAATTTGATTGACTAAAAATTAGTTCACCATGTCTAATTATAAAATCTATTAATCAAAAATCTAAAAAAAAACAATTATAATTATATAGTCTTATCCTCTTAATTTTTCCAATAAGAGAACAAATGAACCAAATTTGCCGACGGTATTTATCAGTTTAACTCAAGACTGACCATCAATGCTTTATTAATCTTCTTCATAATTAGTACATCCAACTCCACAACTTTCTTTATTAATCTTTTTTTATCAATTGTTCTTACCTGATTCAATAAGACGGTAGAATCTTTATCCAAGCCAGAATCTTTTTTTAGAAGAAAAACATTAGTAGGAAATTCTTTTTCATAAACTCTTGAAGTAATCGGTGCAATAATCGTCAAAGGACTATATCGATTCCCATAATTATTTTGAATAATTAAACAAGGTCTTACTCCCCCCTGCTTACTTCCTCTAACAGGTTCTAAATTAATTAAAAAAATATCTCCTCTTTTTATATTCAACATTTTACCAATTCCAACCAAGCTCCCCTTCAATTGCTTCAAATTCCTTATTAATTTCCAAACCTTCTTCTGCCATTTCTTTATAACCCTCAATAAGCAATCCTTCTTGCTCCCTTTTCAATTTTTCAAAAGAATTCATAAGATTCAAGATTACTTCTTCATAGGTTTCTTTATTAGACTTCATCCGGTCCAAGGCTTTTTTTACATTTTCATTTATCTGAATTGTTGTGACCATAATTCTATAGAATTACTATAGTTTATAAGTTTTTCTAGAACAGACTTCAAAACATCCTAAAATGCCCCAGTTAAATTCTCCCTCGCTACGCTCTAATTTATCCGAAAAAATTATTAGGATCTGCTAATTGAGTTTAATCTACATGAATTTATTTTTATACTTTTCTCACCCAATCATCTTCCCACAAGATTGTTCTTGCTAGTTTGCGAGAAGCTTTAATTTTTCTCAAGAATTTGTTCTATTTGTCTTTTAAGTAAAGGCAAATCATCTTTAACAATTTTCCAGACTATGTCTAAATCAACATTAAAATAAGCATGAATCATTATGTCTTTTGTTCCTGCAATTTTTTTCCATTCAATATCTATATACTTTTTCCTAAAATAATCAGGTATATTCTTAACTTCCTCTCCAATAATCTCTAATCTTCTTACAGTAGCATCTCTTAAATTTTTATCTTTCATAAGCTTATCCTTTGAATCCAAAGAACCTTCTATTAATTAAATTTGTTCAATTATATCTTCTAAAAAAAGGTTTATGTCTCTCTTCATAATATTTTTACTTCCTCCTGTAATATTCGATTCTTCAATTTTGGATGAATATATTTGTAAGTTACTAAATCCACTTTCTTATTTAATATTTCCTGCAATTCAAGAACCATACCAGCAAATGCAAAACCCATGGGTTTACCTAGCTGAACCAGAATGTCAATATCGCTGTTTTTTTTTCTGTTCTCCTCTCGCATAACTTCCAAAAATCCCAGCTCTTTTAATTTTATTTTTCTTCAAGACAGGAAGGATTTTTTCTTAATTTCTTCAATCACATCATTAGATTCTTTCTTTTTCATTTAAACCAAAAGGCAACTTTATTTTTATATTTTTCTCAGAATAGAGTTTGTTAAAAACTATTTCCTATTCATGAATCCCCTAATAAAAATACGAATTCACATTAAACTAAGAGCATAGACGCATTAAAGAATCATCCAACCACTTTCCCTTTAAAATTAGATTTTCCCACTAACCCAAAATCGGTGCTATCCAAACTACCAAGATAATCGTCTCCTAAAATAAGATAAGCGCCATCGGGAATTTTCCCTTCGTAATCCTTCGCATACAAACCAAGAAGGTTAGCTCCTTTAGAATCAATGATATAAGAAACGCCTTCAGAATTTGTTAATATCTGATTATTAATAAAAATATTAAACCCTCCATCCGACTTTTTTATTACTAACTCATCTCCAGGCAATCCCCTCACAATTTTCAGAAGAGGATTTTCTCTCCATAAAAACTCTGTTAGAACAACATCATTTCTCTTTACTTCATTAGTTTCGTAATATCCCAAAAAGATTTTTACCTTATCACCCTCTTTCAACATCGGAAACATTGAATTTCCTCTTATAGTATATGATTTTATATTGTCAGAAACAAAGCCAGTGAATCTGCCTGAAAAAATCCAAGCACTGAAAAAACCTATTAAAATAATAAACAAAATAACAACTATAAAAACCATTCTAAATTTTCTCTTATTTTTTCTCTCCATTTTTAAGTACAGCAGTTTGCATATGCATACAGTGTATGGAATCTACTATCATAATGTGCATGACCATCCCTGATTATTTTTGATTCCATTTTAAAGTATGTCCATTTTTAATTTCTTTACAAAGGATTCTACCTTATCTAAATTATCCCGTATTGATTTAATATCTAGTTCAACAAACAGACTAATATTTCCATAATCTGCCTGCATTCTCAAATCGTATAATGTTCTAAAAAGCGAGTAATACCCTTCCCCTAGTAATTCGTCAGCCAACTCCCAAAGTTTTTGATGATTTCTAGGAATTTTAACTTTCTTAAAGCAGAGATAAGATACAACTGCTTTTTCAAATGCAAAATAAAGCCGATTAGCAGAAGTTCTCAAACTTGAGTTCAAGTTT
>JAHJRR010000076.1 GCA_018830685.1 Nanobdellota archaeon | reverse complement strand
TTGGGGGATTTGATGAAGATTTCTCTCCATACTTACTAGAAGATACTGATTACTGTTTAAGAGCGAAAGAAAAAGGATTCAAGATTAAGAGCTATGGGGGAGTAGAAGTTATTCACCAAGCTCACCAGTCATTGAAAAATTTAAAAGACCCCAAACTCTTCTTCAGATTCAAGAATGATATCCGATTCTCTTGGAGACATTTAAGTTTTTCAAATTTCATATTTAGAGTTTTTGTTTATCTCCCTTCGGTTGCATTATTCAAGAAGGTTAGTGATGAGTCGAGTCTTGAGATTAAGAATCTTAGGATTAGGAAAGAATTATTATCTAATTTGGGATATTTGTTTAAAGCGTATCTCTTTGTTTTGTGGAAAAAAATCAAGAGTGAAGATCAAATAGAGGTGTGGTGTTCAAAATGAGAATAAAAAAGATTCTTAATTCCTTGGAAACCGAGGATACAAAAAGAAGAGAGACTCTTGGTTTTATGAAAATGAAAAGAATATGCATAATATCAACAACCCCTGAATTTTTGGGGGGAGTTAGTTTGTATTCTTGGGATGTGGCTAAGATGGCCATAGAATCTGGAAGATACAAGGTTTTTTGGATATATGGGGGGAAAAAAAATAAGAAATATAAAAAAGATTCGATAACTTTTGTTGAACTGAAAACATCCAAGATATATCCTTTAAGTGAGATAGATTTCAACAATAAGGTCGGAAAGTTTTTAGAGCAAAATGATTTCGATATAATAAACAGTCACGCCATTTGGGGCTCTTGGATGAATGATTATAATAAAAAAAAGAACCAAAAAATTATTCATACATATCATGGTTCCACTTTCCATTTCTTCAAGAATCATTTAAAAGGGCCGGGATTTAAGAGAAAGATTTCTTCGGCGTTTATGGCAATTTTTGGTTTAATTATAGAGGGGCCTCCTTGGAAAAAGGCGGACGGAATTGTTTGTGTTTCGGAACATCTTGAAAGAGAATTTTCCTCATTGTATGGAAAAAGAAAGGGCGTTCATGTTTTGAGAACAGGGGTGGATTTAAAAAAATTCAGAAAACAGCCAAAATTATCTTGTTTGAAAAAACTAGGCCTTGATAAAAATAAGATTTATGGGCTCTATGTCGGACGAGGGGGTTTTTGGACAAAGGGGTTGGATAAAGTTATAAGTTTATCGAAAGAGATCTATAGACAGGATAATAATTTTAGACTACTTGTCCTGGGGGCCGATAAGAATAAAGTAAGTCATTTGATTAAGGAGGATTTTGTTAAAATTCTCCCGCCTATAGAAAGAGAAGATATGCCAGATTATTACAATTCATCAGATATTTTCTTTAGTATGTCTAGATGCGAGGGTGGAGCACCAACAATGGTAACTTCTGAGGCAATGGCTTCCGGATGTCTTATTGTCACGGATAAAGAAGCAAATCAAGAAGTTATAGAAGATGGAAAAAATGGAATGATTATTGGAAAAAATTACAATAAGGCAGCCCGAAAAATTTTGGACATCTTAAAAAACAAGAGAAAATTAGACCAAATTAGAAGAGGTTCATTGAAGAGGGTAAAGAAATTAGGTCTTGAATTATGGGAAAAGAGGTATTTAAAAATATTTAACTATGAACGAGATAATTCTTTTTAAAAAGTCTACGAACTCTTTAGAAAAAAAGGGGCTTGTAACAAAAAGAGGATATAATTCTGGGCCTAGTTAATTTGTAATTTCATTTTGAATTGAGCATAAAAGGGGAGAAATGGATATTATAATTTTAGGGGGAATGTTTCTTTTATCAATATGATTTGTGAATATCTTAAAACAATATGATCAAGAATTGAATTTTAAAGTGAGAAATAAAATGTTCATTCAGTAAATCTTGAAAAATATTTATAGGGGACTATATTTTTAATTATTTCCAAATCCTCCCTTCCAATTCCTTTAATTAACAACAAAACTCCAAAATAGATCCCTGTGCCAAAGATTATTTCCAGAATTCCAAAAAATAAATTCATATTTACGAAATGATTAAACGTCAGGAGAGACAGAGCCATTATAACTGTTGCGAAAACAGGCTTTCTTAATCCAATTCCCCTTATACTTAAATTAAATTCATTTTTTGCATTTGTAATCAAGATTCCCACAAGGACTAATCTACTTAAAACAGTGGAAACTCCTGCCCCAATTATTGCATATTCTTGGCCAAAATTCAAAAGAGATGTTATTAAAATATAATTTAAAACAATATTTATAATTAAAGAAATAAAAACAGATTTTGCCACTATCTTTGGTTTTTCTTTTGATTCAAAGATTATGGTATAAAGTGTTATTAAGGGAGCAGTTATAATTAGTAACGCCAAAAAATATAAAGTGGATGTTGCTAAGAGATATTCATTTCCATAAATTACTAAGATTAAATTTTTTGCAATAAAAATTATCCCAACGGTTGCAGGGATTGCTAAAATCATTAGAAATCTAAATGTTTTTTGGAAACCTCTTTCAAACCGTTTACCATGAATCTGAGTGAAGATAGGTAAGAAAACACTAGATAATGAAAGAAGGGAGGTAATAGTTAGGATTAGACTTAGTGCTATTCGGTAGTATCCCACATAACTTGATTCAACAAATTTACCCAGCATTAAAGTATCAATAGAACCGAAGAAGACTAGTGAAAAAGTCGTCAGTCCTACAAAGCCTAAATAGCGATTAACTCTTTTTTTATCGATAGTTTCTGTTTCTCCAACAATTAGATTTTTATTCCTTTTGTAAAGAATTAAGACTAATAAAAATAAGTGAATAAATCCTGCTAGTGCTGCACCAAAAAATAATCCTGCAACTCTGAACTCTTGAGAAAGTGCCAAAATTGCTAAAACAGAAAAAGATATCTTAAAGATTTGATGGAATAACTCGAGCAAGGGTAGGGGTTTTACATTTTTTGTTGCTATAAAAGCAGAGGAGATAAACCCTTTAAAAGATTCCACAAGAATAAATAAACAGGAGAAGACTAAAGGATAAAATAGAAGAGGATTATTATAAATTTTATATGATAGAAATTTTGAAGTGAGTAAAAGAATTAAAATTATAAGAATGACTAATCCCGCCTTCATCCCCAAAAGATGTTTAAAATAACTTCTCGCTTTTGTATGATTATTTTTTCCTAAAGCTTCAGAAAAATACCTTAAAAAAGTTTCATCTAAGCCCATATTTGTAAAAGTGGAAAAAATTGTTACGAGAG
>JAHJRR010000075.1 GCA_018830685.1 Nanobdellota archaeon | reverse complement strand
GTTAAAAATTATAATCATAAAATAAAGAAAATAGAATTTCTTGATGAGAAAATAGATGTTTATGATTTGGAGGTTAAAGATACACATAATTTTGCGCTTGCTTCGGGGATTTTCGTTCATAATAGCGCGAAGATGGCGAGAAATAAAGAGATGCAGGCGATTCTTCCATTGAAAGGAAAAATTTTGAATGTGGAAAAATCAAATCCGATTAAATCTCTTTCTAGCGAAGAGATAGCTAATATTGTTACTGCAGTCGGGACCGGCGTTGGTGATCAGTTTGATATAACAAAGGTTAGGTATAATAGAATAATAATCATGAGTGACGCAGACGTTGATGGAGAACACATAGAGACACTTCTTTTGACTTTCTTTTTCAGATATATGAAGGGGCTTATAGACAATGGAAAAGTTTACTCGGCATACCCTCCACTATACAGAATTAGAAAAGGTCAAAAAGATGTTTACGTTTATTCTGATGAGGAATTAAAGAAAGCTACAGAAGGCACGAACTCAAGCATTACGCGGTTCAAGGGTTTGGGAGAGATGAATCCTCAACAGCTTTGGGATACTACTATGAATCCAAAGACTAGAAAGATAAAAAGTATCTATATCGATGACGCTATTGAAGCAGACAAGGTTTTTTCAATGTTGATGGGAGATGACGTTCAATCAAGGAAGCAATTTATTCAAGAAAACGCAAAGGAGGCCAGCTTGGACGTTTAAATGGGAAAACTCTCTACTCCAGATTGGATAACTGAGGGTTTTGACAGCAAGGCGGATTGGGAGAAATCTCAGGGAAAGAAAACTTCCGAGAAGAAGAAAGGAAAAACATTCAAGGTTAAGATTTGTCCTGAATGTGGAAGTAATGAGGTCAGAGTTGTGCTTGGTGGTGAAGAAGGCAAAGGCGACAAGGGTTGGGAGTGTAAATCCTGTTCGTGGGTAGGAAAAGAGGTTGAAAATAAAGAAATGAATGAGGAAGAATTCATTAAACATTTGGAAAATATGGAGGGAAAATGACAGATGAAAATAAAGTAGGTTTATGGAAAGAGATTGAAACTAATCCTACTGAAAGTTACAAAGAATATTTCGAAGTGGAAACTAACTTTCTCAAAAAAAAATCAAATAAAAATTTAGCCTTTTTAGATATCGGTTGTGGAGATGGCCGAACTCTTAAGAATGTTGGTACTTTTTTTAAGATAGCTTATGGTATCGATTATAACAAAAAAGCAGTAGAAAATGCGAAAAAGAATCTTTCTGGTGTTGAAAATGTTGAGATTTTATTTGAAGATGCTAGAGCTATGGATTTTGAAAATGAATCAATTGATATTATTTTCATAGGTTTGACTTTCAGCAATTTTACCGACGAGATAATTCCTCCAATCTTAAATGAAATAAAAAGGGTCTTAAAAGATTCAGGCAAATTTATTTTTAGTTGTTATAACGAAAATTCTTTTGAAGAGAGATGGGCATTTTATAAACGCCTTTCTCCAAATGAGATTGAAGTTGTCGACAGAGATAAAGCTTATGTAAAAAGCAGAACCAGTAATGAAATCTCAAGAGGTTTTTCTGAAAAAGAGTTGAGGAATGTTGTTAATGAATTCGGGTTTAAGGTTGTTGAATTTATTAGAGGCAGAATTTTTAATTTGATGGAGGCAAAGAAGAAATAAAAAATGGAAGACGATAAAAAAGAATTTAGTCAGGATATGAATCAGAAGAATGTTTTGCCCACAGAGATATCTGGCGAGATGAAAAGGGCATATCTTGACTATGCTATGTCAGTTATTGTTTCTAGAGCAATTCCTGCGATTGAGGATGGATTGAAGCCAGTTCAGAGGAGAATTCTTTACGCTATGAATCAGATGGGTTTGAAGCCGGGGACTCAGACCAAAAAATCCGCGAGAATTGTTGGAGATGTTATTGGTAAGTACCACCCTCACGGAGACTCCTCAATTTATGATGCTTTAGTTAGAATGGCCCAGGATTTCTCGTTGAGATATCCTCTTGTTTACGGGCAGGGGAACTTTGGTAGCATTGATGGAGATCCTCCAGCAGCTTATCGTTATACTGAAGCAAAATTGATGAAAATCTCCGAGGAGCTCTTGCAAGATATTGATAAGGACACCGTGAAAATGGTTCCTAACTTTGATGATTCGACTACAGAGCCAGATATTCTTC
>JAHJRR010000004.1 GCA_018830685.1 Nanobdellota archaeon | reverse complement strand
GGATGTGCTGCGTGGTTTTGAGTTGTATGATGATGCGTTCTTTCTCTGTGGTCTGCTAAATTGTTAACAACTTTTCCGAATGATTCTTGAACCATATCCATCTCTCTTTTTACAGATTCTATTCCCCTTCCGTATGAGCCGACTTTTTCGAGGACATCTGCCTGGAGTTTGTCTATGGTGTTTTCTATTCTCTTCAATCTGTCTGAAATGTTATCTATTTTTACTTCGGAGAGTGTTTTGAATTCTGTCAGATCATCAACTTTTTTCTGGATGTTTTTTATTTTTTCTATGAAGACTTGTTCTGCTATTTCTATGATTGTATCTGCGTCACTTAGTCCTTGGGGTGCCATGGTTTGAGGTTGAGCGGAGTAATCATAATCTTGTTGAAATCCTTGAGAATAATCTTGATTTTGTGGGGGGGAATATTCTTGTTCTGAATACTGTTCTGGAGAGTATTCTTCTTGTTCTTCTTCAGAGTGTTTTTCTTCAGAAGGTCTTGGAACTTCTTCATTTTCTTCCTCAGACATTTCTTTTGTGACGGGTGCACGAATCTGATGAACTCTTGTAGAATCTTCTCTTTTTGGAGGGGTGAGATCTTCATCTGAAATCTCTCCTTCTGTAGGAAGTGTTTCTTCATTTGAATTTTCAGGATTAGCCATTATTGATGGTTCCATTCCTTTGGAAGAATTGCCAGTGTCCTCTGATGAAACAGCTTTTTTTATTTTGACATGATTTATTGCTTCGATTATATCTTTGGGAGAGACCCCTGAATTAGTGAGTTGGTTCACTATGGCACTTTCTTCTAATCCTCGATTCTTCAAATCTGAGACCTGTTCTAATACACCCATTTTAATTTTTTTGTTTTAGATTTTTTTTCCTTACGAATTCTAGCGGTTGGAACATCTTGGCTTGTTTAGATAGAATCTCAAGATCTTCTCTGCGTGCGAAATTAGGAAATTCCGTGGAGATTGTTTCAATGAATGAAGTAAGTCTCTCTACGTTTCTTTTTATTATTTCAATATCTTTTTTCATTTCGGTTATATTCAGATTAGTTTTTTCTTTTGTTTCTATAAGGTTCTGACCTATTAGAAGGAGCCTGTCTTTTAACATTCTATTTCTTTCTTCTAAATCCCTAATTTTCGTATTTGTGTCCCATAAGAATTGTTCGTTGGCGTTTTCACCCTCTTTCATGTAATCTAGATGTTACAGTGGTTTAAATTTGTTGCGATACACAAAATAATTTAAACTCGTTCTCTCTGTTTAGGACATGGCTTCGCAAGAGGGAGCGTCTGCTGGCGGCGATGCATTCCTTTCTGGAGAATCTAAAGGGAAACCGCTTTATTCCTATGAGATTAAAAGAGAGGGAGCTGAAGATATTCTTTACTTGAATTACTTGGGAGCGCCGTTTGTCCCGAGTGTTGCAGATTCTTTTGAAGTTATGGGGAGGACTGTTGAGGCTTTGATGGAGAATCCAAATGTTTCTAGGATAATCTTCATTCAGCAGAAGAATTATAATTATGATTTTAAGGAGACGTCTTTTCTTTTGGAAGTGGCTTCATTCTATACTTATTTGTTTGAGCAGGAGAGAGTCTTGTCGCGTGAGAAGATTGCTGCGATAAGCGAGAGATTTTTTCCTGAAAGGCACGAGGAAGTTTTTAGGTTTCTTTCTATGCTTAAGGGTGATCCTATTTTTGCTTATTCTGAGTTGAGGAAGCTGATTATTCAAGCAAAGGTTCTTCTTAGAAAGCTTGGTGCTTCTTATGCTTCTGATCAGGAGAGTTATATTTCTCTGCTTGAGAGAGTTATGGGGCTTATGGAAAGGTTGGCTTTAATTAAAGAAGCTTTGCCATACATACAGGATTATAGAAAGGGAGATAGAGATATTTATCACAGGTTTTTCAAGCCAGATGTGATTCCTAATTTTACTTTCGCGAGACTTGTTTCAGATTTTCCTGAAGATGCAGAGATTATGGACCAGTATGAGATTTCGGCAGGAGAGCACGATGTTTCTAATGTGACGATACTTAAGAAGAAAGATGAGTCAAAATTTATTTATCATATCGTTCCTCCGGAGAATGCCCTGGGAGAAGAGCATAGTATGTTGCTTAATCTTGCACGTCGGGTTCTTTTGGAGCATCAGCCGAAAGCAGAGGAGCTTACAGATACCGAGAGGTCTAGACAGGTTTTCTTTAATATTTCTAAGGATTTGTTGCAAGACCTTGCTAAGAGTAAAGGGATTAAGGCGAGTTATTTAGATTTAAACCGGCTTGCTACAATATTAGTTAGGCATACTATCGGTTTTGGTATTTTGGAAGTTTTGTTACAGGATAAGAAGTTGCAGGATGTTTCTCTCAATGCTCCGATTTCTATGACTCCTATTTTTATTAGGCATCAGAAATATGATGAATGTCTTACGAATATTATTCCAAGTCAGGAAGATGTTGATTCTTGGGCAGCTAAATTTAGATTGATTTCTGGGAGGCCCTTGGATGAAGCGAATCCAATTCTTGATACTCAATTGGAAATAGGAAATATCCGGTCGAGAATTGCAATAATTCAGAGACCGCTGAGTCCTGATGGAATAGCGTATGCGATTAGAAGACATAGAGAGGAGCCTTGGACGTTTCCTTTGTTTGTGCAGAATAAAATGATGAATCCGCTCGCTGCTGGATTGCTTGGTTTTTTGGCGGACGGTTCGAGAACGATTCTTATTGCAGGGACTAGGAGTTCAGGGAAAACTTCTTTATTGGGAAGTTTAATGTTGGAGATTATTTCTAAGTATAGGATGATTGTTATTGAAGATTCTTTAGAATTGCCTGTTGAGTCCTTGAGGAAATTGAAATATGATATCCTTAGAATGAAAGTTCGTTCGGCTTTGTTGAAGACTACTACAGAGGTGTCTGCGGATGATGGAATTAGGACGAGCTTGAGGTTGGGAGATAGTTGTTTGATAATTGGAGAGGTTAGGAGCGTTGAGGCACAGGCACTTTATGAGGCGATGCGTGTCGGGGCTTTGGCGAATGTTGTTGCAGGCACGATTCACGGGGCTTCGCCTTACGGGGTTTTTGATAGAGTTGTAAATGATTTGGATGTTCCCGCTACTAGTTTTAAGGCGACAGATATAATTGCGATTGCAAATCCAATCAAGACTCCTGATGGACTACACTCTTTGAAGAGATTGGTTAGTATATCTGAAGTTAGGAAGCACTGGCAGAAGGATCCTCTGGAAGAGAAAGGATTTGTTGATTTGATGAAATATAATGTTGAGACTGATCAGTTGGAGCCCACAGAAGATTTGATTAATGGAGATAGTGATGTGATTAAAGATATTGCTTCTAATGTTAAGGGTTGGGCAGGGAATTGGGATGCGGTTTGGGATAATATTCTTTTGAGAGCTAAGATTGTTGAGGAGCTTGTGAAAACCGCGGAGAGAATTGGCGATTTAAGGATTCTTGAGGCTGATTTTAGTTCGGCGTCTAATCATGCTTTCCATAGGATTTCTGATGAAGTTATGGGTGAATTTGGTTTGCCTTTAAGTGAGAGAGTTTTTCCGTTGTGGGAGAAGTGGTTGAATGGGGAATTGAAGAAGAGGGGAGTGTGATGATTTTTGAAATAATGGATAAAACAGGGAGAAGAATCAGGCTGACTGAAAAGCAGTGGAAACATATTAGAAAGGATCATCCAGAAATTGAAGATGAAATGTTAATCAAAAATGCTCTTAGAAATCCTACAAAAATAACTTCATCTTCTGGGAGCGATAAATTTTATTATTATAATTATTACAAGGACAGAATCAGTTCAGATAGGTATCTTTTAGCGGTCGTTAAATATTTAAATGGCGACGGGTTTGTGATTACAGCGTTTTATGTTAAATATATCCGATGAAAAATAAAACAAGACTTTATTATGATGAGGATGGAGATTTTCTTGAGATTTCTGTAGGTGAGCCTTCAGAATGTTATGCAGAAGAAATTGAACCTGGGATTTTTTTGCGGCTTGATAAAAAGACAGGCGAAATAAAAAGCATAAGTGTGCTTGATTTTAGGAAGCGTTCACATTCAAGGGATATTGAATTTAGTTTTCCAATTGGTTTTGATTTGACAGATGTGAAATTTGGGCAGAAGAATTTTTGAGTTTTGTTATTTCTTGTTTGATGTGCGAGCGTAGCGAGCGGTAGTTTTCATTTATAAAAATCCCAAAATTTATTAACTAAATTTAGCTAGTTCTTGTGTGTTCATTGAGGTGAAATGTTTTGGTAGATAAAGATGTTGATGAGATTCTTAAAAAGTATGGAAGCAGGATAGAGAGTCGTATGTCGGATTTTGGTAAAAAGAGAGTGGATTATAGTAGAGAGTATGTGAATTTTAGGAAAGAGATGTCTCCGGCGATTTCTAGATATGAGCGGTGGTGTAAAAGTGTTGGCAGTCTTGTTAAGTTAAATGTTTCTGAGAAAGATTCTGCAGAAATTCAGAAACATTTAGATGTTGCACATCTTGACCTTGAGCCGTGGCAACCATTGACTCTTAGCATGATGAGTTTTTTAATAGTTTTTTTTGCAGGAGTTTTAATCTCTGTAGCTGTGACTTTCATAAGAGGGAGCATCATTGCATTTCCATTTTTGTTTTTCTTTCTTATGGTGATAGTTTCTTCTTTTTTGTTTTATTTTATGAAAGGATATCCTAAGAGATTGGCTTCACAGTGGCGATTGAAAGCTTCTTCGCAGATGGTTCCCGCGATTCTTTATGTTGTTGTTTATATGAGGCATACGCCTAATCTAGAGAGAGCGATTGCTTTTGCATCAGAAAATTTGCAGTATCCTTTAGCCTTGGATTTGAAGAAAGTCTTTTATAATGTTCAGGTGGGGAAGTTTTCTACGATTAAGGCGAGTTTGGATAATTATCTTGAAGGTTGGAGGGATTATTCTGTAGAGTTTATCGAAGCATTTCATCTCATTGAAAGTAGTCTTTTTGAGCCAGACGATGCACGAAGAATTTTGACGCTTGAGAAATCACTTAGGGTTGTTCTTGATGGAGTTTATGAAAAGATGCTGAAATTTACTCATGAAGTCAAGAGTCCTCTAACTAATGTTTACATGTTAGGGGTTGTTTTGCCCACGTTGGGTCTTGCATTACTTCCTCTTGCGACCGCAATGCTTGGCGGTATTTTGGCCTGGTGGCACGTGTTGATTTTTTTCAATATGATTATCCCCTTTGTAGTTTTTTATCTTACAGATAGGGTTGTGTTCTTGAGGCCTGGGGGTTATGGTGAGACTTCTCTTATTGAACGAAATCCTTTGTATAAGGAATATAAAAATAAGGGGGCTTACCTCACGTCGTTCTTTATTGTATTACCTTTGTTTATTTTAGGGTTCTTGCCTCTAATTTTCCAGTATACACCTATTCCAGATATGCTTGGTTTGCAGAGAGATTATTCTTTTGCAAATTTGGGTCTTGGATTTTTTGGGGATGAGATGTTGTTTGGTTTTACTAATAGTGCGACGGGGACAAATGGTCCTTTTGGAGTTGGAGCTTTGATTTTGAGTATGTTTATTCCTTTGGGAATAGCTTTGTTTTTTTCAATAGCTGCAAAGGAGAGAACTAAGAATATTATTTCTGAAAGGACTCATACGAAGCAATTGGAGATGGAATTTAATAACTCTTTATTTCAGGTTGGTAACAGGATTGGAAATGGGGTTCCTCTTGAACTTGTTTTTGGTGAAGTAGCTGATTCTTCTAAGGGTTTGATGACAGAGAATTTCTTTAGGAGGGTTAATTACAACATCAGACAGGCGGGGATGAGTGTTGAGAAGGCTATTTTTGATGAGAGAACTGGGGCTATTGCTTATTATCCTTCGGATTTGATTCAAATTAGTATGAAGATTTTAATTGAATCTTCTAAGAAGGGTTCAAGGATTGCTGCTGTTAGTATGATGAGTATTTCTGAATATGTGAAGAATATAGGGAAGATAACTTCGAGGTTGAAAGATATGCTTGCGGAGATTGTTTCTGATATGAAGAGCAATATGTCTTTCTTGGCACCGCTTCTTTCTGGAGTTGTTGTGGGTTTGGCCTCGATGATTACTGCGATACTCATAAAATTAGATTTGTCTCAGTTAGGTTCTGAAGGGGTTCC
>JAHJRR010000074.1 GCA_018830685.1 Nanobdellota archaeon | reverse complement strand
GGAGCGACTCAAACGGCTCAGCCCGGAATGCCTCTTGTGCAGAAAAAGTCTAAGTGGTGGTTATGGATGATTTTTATAATAGGCGTTCTTATTCTTTTGGGGCTTGTGGGTTGGTTTGTTTTCTTGAAATAGTTGACTTAATTAATGAAATATTTATATAGATTATCCTCTAATGGAACTTTATGAAAAGAGGTTTGGTAATTGTTTCGTTTATACTTGTTATGTTTATTGTAACGTCTGTTTCTGCTTATTCGGTTGGGGAATTATCTGAAGACGTTAAGAATTTCTTTTCTTCCTTTGGAGAAAGATTTACTGGACATTCAACCTCTTCAGATAGTATCAAAACAATTGGTGTTAGTGAGTTTGAAACTGCAAGCCTGAGTTGTGATGAAGGCCAGGTTATCCGAAGTGCTGAAGCTCTTTATTGGTGTCCGGATGGATCTGGGAGGAGTGTGATTTGTAATACTGATTCTGCAATTGGAAAGAGTTCGTTTAGTTTTACATTTAGGAATGTTAATTGTGGAGGGGATCCTTGTATTTATGTGGCGAAGAAGGGGGATTTGACTATTACTTGTGGGGATTTTGTTTGTTCAGATTATAATTATGAAACTTCCTGTATTGCAGATGGGAAGTGTGAATGGGAAGGGGTTTTGCCTTACGAGGGAGTTTGTCTGGAGAAGGTTCCTGAAGAAGAAAGTTATACTTGTATAGATAGCGATGGCGGGATTGATTCTTATGTTAGTGGAGCGACTAAATCTAATTACCCCGATCCCTATTATGCAGAATATTCTGATTACTGCGCTAATGATTTTTGGCTAAATGAGGGATACTGTTTAGATGATGGGCGAGTTTGGAGTACTGGCTATCTTTGTCCAAATGGTTGTCTTGATGGGGCTTGTGTTTCTACTATTGAAGAAGTAGATGAAGTTGCTGTTGGTTGCACCGATAGCGATGGAGATAATCCCCTTAAAAAAGGGAACTTAACTATAGGAGGTTTTGTCCACTCTGACTATTGTATTACTGATCAGGTGCTTGCAGAGCTTGTTTGTGAGTCAGATGATTTTTATTCGGAGAAAGGTTACCCTTGTCCAAATGGTTGTCTTGATGGGGCTTGTGTTTCTACTATTGAAGAAGTAGATGAAGTTGCTGTTGGTTGCACCGATAGCGATGGAGGGGTAGACTATTATGTTAAGGGAATTGGGCAGGGGGCATATGAAGGATTGACTGATGATAATTATATCTTTTCTTCTGAAGGAGAATTTCTTCCTACTGAAAATTCTTTTTCCACAGATTATGATCATTGTGTCGGAGAGGATTCTATTTATGAGGTTTATTGTACTTCTGATGGAAATTTATCTGCCACAGGATTTTTTTGTCCAAATGGTTGCCTTGATGGTGCATGTATTAAAAAAGAGGTTAATGCACTTCCTCAAATAAGTAGTTTCAAAACTCTTTCGTTTGAAGGATTATATCGCCCCGATGAAGTTTGGACCTCTTGTCTTGAAACGGACGAAGGTATTAATTCTAGATATGCTCTTGAAGTTTGGCGTTGGAAATTTCAGCGTGCAAAAAACTTGAAAAATGAGTGTGTTGATGATAATACTTTAAGAGAATATTCTTGTAGTGATAAAAATCCTAGTTACGTTGAATATAAATGTGGTGAGGGATGTTTGGATGGAAAGTGTGTAGGCGATACTGGAGAGACAGATTCATTTTTGAAGATTGTTCAAAAAGATGGTAATTATTCTCTAGAAGATTCTTATTTTGATATTAAAAGTGGCTCTGTGAATATTATTGTTCAACCTGAATATTCTTTCGAAAATGTAGAAATTGTGTTTTGGAATGAATCTGATGGGAGTGGACCCAGATTCTTTTTGAATCCTGATGACACTTCTCCAGGAACTTATGGGGGTGTTTTGGACTTGATTTCTGAGAGTATCTCGGGATATTATTATTTTGTAATTTTTGATTCTCGTTATAATAATGTTAATGCCCCCGATAATCTTGAATTGGCAGGTATGTCTTTAAGACCCATATCTGGAAATACTTTTGAACCTGTTGATGAAGATATTGGAAGTAGCTGTGAGTCTATTTGGTATACTGGAGATTCTAACGATAATCTTGATTTAGTTTTTGTGGGGGATAAGTATGAGGATCTTGATAAATTTCAAAGAGATATGGAATCTTATTCACGAGACTTACTCTCGGAACCTACCTGGGAAGCTTACAAAAATCGGATAAATCTCTGGAGGGTTGATGAACTTTCTTCTTTGGGTTGCAAACACACAACAGAGTGTGCGGAAGGGATTTTGAAACCTTTGACTGAAGATATCTTTGAATTTCCTACTGCAATGTGTTGCGATGCAGATAAGGCGAAAGATCTTGCAGTAGGTCAGTGTCCTAATGATCATACGGTTGTTGTTGAGAATAGCCCTATTCGTGGAGGCACTGTTTATCCTTCTATAGATAATTTCTTTTTTACAAATGAGTTAAGTCCCTTTACTTATCTTCGAATTGGTTTAATTGGCGAGACCAACAAACATGCAGGCGTATCTACAAGCACTAGTTCTGCAGGGGGAAGAATGATTTTACATGAGTTGGGTCATCTAATTGGATTACTCCCCGATTATTATAGGGATGATCCTCAATGTGTAAATCATGAGTGTATGATGTGTGATTCTGGTGATGATCTTGGAAATGAAGGTCTGTGTCTTGATCGAGCACGAATGGTTGAGCAGTTCAATCAGTTTTGTAATGCGAAGGTAAGCATTTTTACAAAGAATCCGACGAGTCCGTATCCTAATCCTTTTGATCCTTCTGAGGGCCAGACACAGAAGATTAGTTATAAATTAGATTACCCTCGAGAGGCAGATCCGTGTTACATCTTAATGCATGTTTATAATCGCTTGGGTCAGGAAGTGAGAGTTTTGGTCAGTGATGAACCTCAATTAGAAGGAGAGTATATTTTTGAATGGGATGGCAAAGATAACCTTGGATTCGATTCTGCGAGCGGGGTGTATTATTATATTATCACAGGAGGAAGTGATTCTAAAACTGTGAAGGGAACTCTGATAAAATAAATTTGGAAAATTTAAGTGACTTAAAATTTATATACTCTCTTGGATTTTTCTCTTTATGAAGTCTAAATTTTATAGGAAGGTTTTGCCGAATGGAATGGTTGTTATTCTTGAAAAGAGAGAAGCTCCTGTGGTGAGTGTTGCATTTGCTGTTAGGTGCGGGGGTTTGAATGAATCTGCAGAAGAGAAAGGGATCTCACATTTTATTGAACATTTGCTCTATAAGGGTACTCCGACGCGGAGCTCTAAAATGATTGCGGAGGAGATTGAGAGGAAGGGGGGAGTTTTGAATGGGTTTACTGATGAGACTCTAACTGCTTTTTGGTGTAAGATGCCAAGTCAACATTTGGAAATTGCTCTTGATGTTTTGGGGGATATGGTTAGGAATCCACTTTTTGATGAGAAAGAGATTGAGAAGGAGAGGCATGTTATTTTTGAAGAGATTAAAATGTATAAGGATAATCCTGCTTATCATACTCTTGAGAGAATGCACTGGTCTCTTTACAAAGAGCCTTTTGGAACGCCTCTGATTGGAAGTGAGGAGACTCTTAAGTCTATCACGCGAGAGAGCCTTGTTCAGAGATTTAATTTGGTTTATCAACCTAAGAATATGATTCTTTGTGTTGTTGGAGATTGTGAGATGAAAATAGTTGTTGATTATGCTAAGAAGAATTTTTTGAAAGGAGATGGTTCTGGGAATGTTCCTTTTTTCAAAGTTGTTGAGAGAAACGAATCTAAGACTGAAAGTCGGAAGGGCGTTGACCAGGCCAATCTTGTTTTTTCTTATCATGTTCCAAGATTTGATAACGGTAAGAGTTATGCCGCGGGTATTTTGAATCTTTTAATGGCTGAAGGAATGTCTTCGAGGTTGTTTCATGAGATTAGAGAGAAGAGGAATCTAGCTTATGGGGTGAAGGGCGGATCGGAAGTGGATAAGGACTTTGCCCACAATTTCATTTATGTTGGAACTAAGAAAGAAAATGTTAGCGTTGTTAAGGAACTTATTCTGGAAGAATTTAGGAAGGTCGCGGAAGATTTGGGTGAATGGGAATTGAGGCAGGTTAAGGAAGAGGCCATTGGGAATATGCAAATTTCTAAGGAAGATTCACAAGATGTTATGGCGCATTTACTTAATTATGAGACTTCTGGAGATGCGAAGATGTTTTATGAAATTGAGAATAAAATTAAAGGAATTGAGCTGGGAGATGTTAAAAAGTTAGCGAAGAGTGTTTTGAAGAAGCATAGTTTTTTTGCTTTGGTGCCTTCGGGAGATTAAAAATTTAAAAACTCTTTTTTCTGTTTTGAATTATGTTTGTAGTCAAAGTTCCTGGAATCAATGGTCTGGGAAAAACTAATGGATGCGAAAGAGCGGGGAACGCTGTTGTTGAGGCTATGAAAGAGATTTATAGTAACGAACGAGGAATTCCTATAGATGTTCGTTTGCTCAATTTGGAAGAGATTCATCTTGATAATTCTAATTTGAAGCTTAGTAGTGAATTGATCTATAAGAACTCTCTAGAGGCGTTTGGAACGAAGCCTAGGACCGTTTTTATTGGAGGAGACCACTCAGTCAGTTATCCTTTGACTAAGGCGTTTTTGGATTATTGCAATCAGGAAGGGAAGAAGCCGTGTCTTATCGTTTTTGATGCTCATCCAGATTGTATGTCCACTTTTGAGGGGGAGAAAACGCCGACGCACGAGGAATGGCTTAGAGCTTTGATTGAAGCTGGATTTCCTGCAGAGAGTGTTTTTTTAGTTGGGGCGAGGAATTCGGATCCTTCTGAGCTTGCTTTTTTGAGAGAGAAGTGTGTTAAGACGATGAGTATTAATCAAATTCTTGAGAATCTTGACGATTCTGCAGATATTTTGTTAGAATTTACTAATGGGAAGGAGGTTTACGTTTCAATCGACGTGGATTGTATAGACCCTGCGTTTGCTCCAGCTACTGGTTATTGTGAACCGGGGGGTTTGACAACAAGGCAGTTTTTGTATTTTCTTCAACGAGTGAATCGTGCGAAGGGTTTGAGGGCTTTTGATATTGTAGAAATTAACCCGACTTTGCTTGGAGGGGATTTGACTGTCAAGATTGGTGCGAAGATTTTAAGTGAACTTATTTAGATTAATTTTAATCCAAACTTCTTCATTCTCTCGAAATGCTTTTTGTTCTCTGTCAAAAGGCAGAGATTATTTGTGATGCATATTGAGGCTATGAAAATATCTCTGAAATCTAGTACGTTTCCTGTTGATGCTAATTCTGTGTTCATCTCTGCAGCTTTGATGGCGGCTTTTTCATCAAAATTGTTTTTATCGAGGGAATCTAACACATCCCTTATTTTTTCTTCTTCGCCAGATATTCTTCCTGACCAAATTTCAAAAACATTTATTGGAGTGGTGTAGAAATTTCTTCCGAGTTTTTCCAGTGATGTTTTTGTTCTTGGATCTTTTCTTAGGAAGTTTATTATTACGTCAGAGTCTAAGCAGATTTTTTCGACCATCTTTTCCATCCTTTTTTGATTTCTTTTATTGCTTTTTCGTCAATTCCTCCAGCACCATAGAACTCTAAAAAATTTCTTTTCTTTTCTTTTCTTTCTACAAGCTTTTCAATTACAATGGAGAAACTTTCACCTTCTTCTTTCATAGCCTTTAATTTTTCATAAGTTTTGTTGGATATATTAATTAGCTTTGACATATACATATACATATACATATACTATTTAAATTTTACGATTTAAGCTAGTCCTGCATGTTTATAAATTCGTGACCCTTATTTTTTAGAGGTGCGATATGAATAATAAACTGAAACTTCTGATTCTTTCTGATATTTTAATTATTAGTAGTTTTGGATTGATAGCGCCAATTTTTGCAATTTTTATAGATGGGGGCATCGAGGGTGGAAGTCTTGTTTCTGCGGGTTTGGCGACGACGATTTTTCTCGTTGTGAAATCTTCGGCACAGCTTCCGTTGTCTAAATATCTTATAGATAAAGAAAAACATAAAACTCGTTTGTTAGTTTTTGGAACTTTTATGATAATCACTGTTCCATTTATTTATGTTTTTGCAGAACATGTGAATACAATTTTTGTAGCGCAGGCGATTTATGGTTTGGGAACGGCGTTTGCATATCCCGCGTGGTTTAGTTTGTTTGTAACATATGTCAATAAAAAACATAAAAGTTTTGAGTATGCTATATATAGCACTTCTGTAGGTCTTGGAACTGCATTGGCTGCATTTTTAGGTGCGAGTATTGCTGAGACCTTTGGGTTCAAACCACTTTTCATTTTTGTGGGGGTTATAGCATTCCTTGGGTTTTTACTCTTGATTGTTTTGGATAGAATTGAGGGAAGAGAGCTTCGACGAGATGAGATGTTAAGGAAAAAGAGGGAGCGAGAGGGGAGGCGATAGGGGGTGAAAATATAACTAAGAAAGATGTTTTTGTTTTATATTACTTTTGTTCTGTAAAATATATTTTTGGGAAGATGTTTTTTTAAAAAGGGATTTTGCTTGTTTGATTTATGAATTTTGTTCCCAAGTCTGAGTTCGAAAGAGAGGTCAGACAGTATGCTAGTGAATTTGGTGGAATTGTGAATGTTCATGTTCATGGCGATAGGGCTTACACTCGGCGAGATGAATTTTATTCTGCTACTGGAAAATCCATCTCTCAATTTGGGGGGTTGACCCTTTCTGAAAAACAGAGATTGACATGGATTTTACATAATAGTCGTGCATTTGAGGAAGAATCTCTTTTGGAAAGGATGGGAAAGCTTTTAGATGAATCTATCTCTTTTGGAGTGAGGGAACTTTCTACTACTGTCGATGTGACTTATAATACTCGTCTTAAGAGTTTGGAAGTTGCAGAGCGATTAAGAGACTCTTATTCTGACAGGATTAAAGTTCGAATTGGCGCCTACAATCCTTCAGGATTTAGAAAGGGTGATGAGCATAAAGAGAGGTTTGAATTATTTGAAGAAGCCGCAGAGAGGTCTGATTTTTTAGTTGGACTTGCAGAGAAAGATAAGCCTGAAGATCATATTGGTGAGGCACAACATAATTGGTATATTTTGAACCTGGCTTATGAACTGAAGAAACCTGTGCAGTTTCATGTGGGTCAGGAGAACAGTCCTTCAGATAAGACTCTTGAATTGTTGTTAACTAATCTTGAGCAGTTTCAGGAAATGCAATTAAGAATTTCTCCAGAAGATTTTCCACAGGTAGATGCAGTCCACGCCATTTCTACTTCTTGCTTGCAGAGAGATGAGTTTGATTTTTTGACGGGCAGAATGGCTGATAGGAATGTTGGATTGATTTGTTGTCCTCGGGCGGCCATTTCTATGTTACAGGATTCTTTTGTAATTGCACCGATTCATAATAGTATTGCAAATATTTGGAGATTCGCAATTAATGGTGTTCAGATAAGAGGTTTTGGTACAGACAATGTGGATGATATTTATATTCCTGCTTCAAGTGCGGACGTTTATGATGAAGCAGAGGATGTCACGAATTCTTTGAGATTTTACAATCCAAGAGTCATTGCTAAGGTTTTGTGCGGTGTGTCCCTAGATCCTTTTGATATTGCTGGAATAAATAAAGACCTTTTTGGTAAAGTTTAGTATTCTTCTTCAATCAACCTTTTGATAATTTCAGCATTCTTTCCCAGAATTTCTTTTAGCTCTTCTTCAGAAGCATTTGTTATTCCCTTTAGTGTTTTGAATTTTTCAAGAAGTTTTTTTGCACTTTTTGGACCGACGCCCGGAAATCCCTCGACGATAAACTGTAGGCGTTCTTTTTTATCTAGAGATTTCTTATTCACATTGAGTGAGAGTTCTTTTGCCTGTCTTTTTGCTAGGACCGATATAAATCTTGCAGTGTCTTTGTAATCTTTTGTAAAAATTATTGGGACTTTGTGTTTGAGTAGTATTGAGATTATGAATCCTCTAATTGCGTTAGGGTGCATACCCCCTATCTCTTCCTTTTCAGAGTATAGTTCTTGCTCGTAGATGCCCTCTATAATAAGAATCTTTTCTTTGTATTGGTTTAGTTCTTCTAGTTGGTTCGCGAGTCTTTTGTTTATCATTGAAGATATAAAATCCTGGACTGTTTTCCTTTCGATTGCAACATCTTTCACTAGATAATCTGCGACTTTGAGGGGAGTTAGTTCCACATCAAATCCTAGAGAGATTAGTTCTGAAATTACTAGAGAATTTTTCTCTCTGTAATCTACTACGACTTTTAGTTTTTCTCCATCTTTGATTTTTTCTTTTGAGAAGATGTCAAATATGGGTTTCATTTTATAAGAGTTTTTTCTGGAACTC
>JAHJRR010000073.1 GCA_018830685.1 Nanobdellota archaeon | reverse complement strand
ACTAAAATTCTCACACCACCAGAATCAATATCTGCCAAAGGAGAAATTCTATCTAAACCAAAAGCCACGCCTGTACACTGCACATTATTGAACAGATAACTTCCTCCTGCTGCAACCGTTTCTTTCATACCTTCAGTTTTAATTTCAAAGATAGTTCCATTGTAGTAGCTTAATCCTCTTGCAAGAAATGGGAAAAACTTCACCTTAATTCCATAAAATTCACAGTAATCTATCAATTCTTCTATTTCAGAGAAAGATTTGTATTTCTTAAAAAATTCAGGATTTTGCTTCAAGATTCCCAAAACTTTTTCTGCATTATATTTTTTCAAATTTTCTTTCACGACTCTTTCAGATAACTTATCTAATTTATCAAATTCTCTTATTGCTTCCTTCTTCTTTTTTATTTCCAACTTATCTAATATCTCATTCAGTAATTTCCGATTATTTACACGAATCTCAATTTTAATTCCAAGTTCTTCAAAGACTTCTTTCACAAGTGCCAAAACCTCAGCCTCATCCCGAACAGTCGAACCAACAACATCAACATCGCACTGAGTAAACTGCCTAAATCTTCTCTCAGAAACCGGCTCGTCTCTAAATACCTCTCCAATCTGATAACGTCTATAAGGTAATTTCTTATTATTCATTAATCTCTTCAACTGAAATGTAAATTCATATCTCAAAGCTAAATCTCTCTTCCCCCTATCCTTAAGTTTGAAAGTATCAGAAACAGCCTCATCACCAGCATTGTCTCCATTAACAAAATCAGCATACTCAACAACGGGCGTCTCCGCCGGCTCAAACCCGTAACTTTCAAAAGCCCCAACTATAATCTTTCGTATCTCTGCACGCTTCACTGCTTCCGCGCCAGAATAATCCCTAAATCCTTTAACTAAATCTGTTTTCATTTTCGCACTTCCGATGAGCCATTTAGTTTATCTTTATTTAATAACTTTTCTTCATTTTTACGTTGGAGTTCTTTTTCTATATCATCAATAGATATTTCATTCTTTGCCATGATTACAAAAAGAAAATATATCAAATCGGATATTTCCCAAATCAAATCTTTCTTATTTTCGGCAGTAACGACTTCTCCTGTTTCTTCAATGATTTTTCTCTTTAACAAAGGTTCATCACTGGCTAGCTTAAATGTATAAGATTTTTTATTTTTTGTATTAATCCTATCCACAATTACGGAATAGAGTTTATTAAAATCAAATTTATCTTGCTTCTTCCCGATAAGAACAATATCCGACTCAAAAATTTTATCATAAATTTTTAATCCCGCTGCTTTCGCAGATTTTCCAGAATATACAATATCAATAACCAAATCAGCTATACCTTGTGAAAATGCGTCCTCAGTCGAACCAGAGAAATAAATCTTTTCAAAGTTAAACCCTCTGTTTTCCAAACGACGCAGAAATCTCTTGGCTAAAGATACATATTTTTTATTTATGGCAATCTTTAGATTCTTTGGCAAACTTTCCATGTCTTTTTCCTTTGGTCCTAGCAAACATAAAACAGGTCTGCCAAAAAAAGCAGTCGGACTATTCCATGGAAATCTCTTTAATATTCTTAGCGAAGAATTATTATCTAGCTCGTATTCTTTAAAGAGATCTTCTCCTGTTATCCCAACAACATTCTTTCCTTGCTTGTTCATCAAATCAACAAAAAAAGGTATATCTTCTCCGCGCATAATTTTTATCTTGTCATTCTTTAAATCCAACGTTAAGACTATTTCATCACTACGCTCTTTTAATCCAGAATTCTTAGGAACAATGAATGCAATCACAGCTTTTTATAGCTTCCATCTTCTCTCCTTTTTTACTAGCAGGGTGGATGGGGAGAATCGAACCCCCGCCACACGGAATTTGCGAGCCCGCTCGGAATTACAAACCATAGTCTGTCCTTCGCAAACATCGCTCACCACAACCATGCGTTCTGCCACTAAACTACATCCACCATAAAGGCAACCCAAGGTTTCCCTAATCAACCCTTCCTTTAAGTTAGAGTCACGCTTGATATTTAATTCAGTTGACTGCGGTATAAAAATATTCTTGTCAGAAAAAAAGCTACAGCTAGAAAAATCGTTAGCCCTATAGACTATGCCGATAACTCCAAAGTTTAGCTGTCATAAAATCACAAAAAAAGCTTACTATTTAAACATTCCGTTCGCTACGCTCACAATTAACTATAAATCTCATACAAAATTAACTTGCTAACTTTACAGACTTAATTTTTTCTTAAGCGAACAATTGAGCAAAGCCAATTGTAAGCCAACAAATCGTGAGTGAAAAGAACCTAATCTCTTCCAAAAACCATAAACAATAAAAACCCTAAATCTCTTTTCAAAACATGTTTCCAGGAATGGGTGGACTAGATCCAAAGAAGATGCAATCAGTAATGAAGCAGATGGGTATCAACCAAGAAGAAATAGATGCCTCTAAAGTCACAATCGAAAAAACCGACGGGAACAAAATAACAATAAACAATCCTTCTGTAACCAAAATTGTTATGCAAGGCCAAGAAAGTTTCCAAATCTCTGGAGAAGTAACTGAAGACCAAGGCATCTCTGAAGAAGATGTAACAACAGTAATGGAAAAGACTTCTTCAACCAAAGAACAAGCAGAAAAAGCACTAAAGAACTCAAACGGTGACCTAGCAGAAGCAATTCTTGAGCTAAGCGAATAAAATATATTATCTAAAAAAATACCATAAGAATTAAAATAGGACGTGTTGATAAAAAATAATGCCCTTAACCCCCTTCCATTTAGGTCCATCATTTCTTATAGGGGAATTATTCGAAAAAAGAATAAATTTAATATCCATACTCTTAGCAAGTGTAATAATTGACGCAAGAGCCTTTTTTTGTTTTTTCTTTGGATGTGCCGGAAGATTTCATGGACCCCTCCACACATTTGTAGGAGCAACATTATTAGCACTATTCCTATCGATAATAATTTGGAAAAGTAGAAAATTTCTAAAACAGATATCCAATAAATTAAAAATCAAGAATGATTATTCCTATACATCAATAATTCTAGGGTCACTTCTTGGTACATGGTCTCATATTATCTTAGATTCATTTATGCATTTGGACATAATTCCTTTTTGGCCAATAAAATCAAATTTTTTACTAGGAGTAATAAGCAATGAAACAAATTATACATTATGCACGATTGCATTGGTTCTAGGAATTTTTATACATCTCCAAAGAAATAGACTAATAACTCTTAAGCTAAGCAGATAATTCTTATTTTAACTACTAAAGAAAAGTATAAATAGTAGTTTGCTTTGAATCATTTGCTCTTTTAGCAACAATAATCTTAACTGAACAATGGAAGAAATTATCCAAGAAAAAATAAGTGCGGACCACCTTCTCTACGTGAGCCTAAAATACACAAAAACCTGTGATGTGATTATGAATCTCATCGTGCGATGGAGAAGAATGATAGAAGTCAGTATCGAAGAAATTCTTAAACACGCCAAAAAGAAAAAGAAAATTTCTTCAATCCCAACTAATCCTATCGGAAAAATAGAAGCCGTAAAAAATCTATTCAAAAAAGAAAAAGAATTTCAAGAAGTAATTGAGATGTATGAAATGTTTCGCAAAATTGAAGATTTAAGAAAAGAAAGAATTGGAGAATTCAGAAAAAACGTTACACTTAAGGTATTTTACCGAGGAGAAGAAATTAATATAAATCTAGATATGCTCAAACTTTATGCGGAGAGGTTAGAAAAGTTTATAAGTCTAGTTAAGCAATTTCTTCTAAAATAGGTCTAAGATAAAGATAATTTCTTTAAAATAGAATGGCAAAAATAATTGTTATCACATCAGGAAAAGGAGGCGTTGGAAAGACTACAACAGCGATTAACATCGCAGTAGCCATGAAATATTTCGGGCAAGATGCCCTCGTTATCGACGGTAATGTCTCAACACCAAACGTAGGGATCAATCTAAACGCACCAGAAGTTCCAATAAATTTAAATCATATTCTCAAAGGAAAAGCAGAACCTTTTGAAGCCGTCTACGAACACGAATCGGGAATAAAAATAATACCCTCTTCAATTTCTATCAAAGAATTAAAAGATACTCAAACAGAAAAACTAAAAAACTTCAAATTAGATTTCAAAAAGATATCTGACAATGTAATTATTGATTGTGCTGCAGGTCTAGGTAACGAAGCGTCACACATAATGGAACTTGCAGATGAACTAATTATCGTAACAAATCCAGAAATGCCTGCAATTACAGATGCATTAAAGACAATAAAATACGCCGAGCAAATGAAAAAACACGTCCGAGGGGTGATAGTAACAAGAGTAAGAAAAGATCATATAGAATTATCACCAGAGATTGTAAGAGAAATGCTTGAAGTCCCAATAATTGGAATGGTCCCTGAAGACCTCTCAGTTCAAGAATCAGTAAAAATAAAAGGCCCAGTTGTCCAAACACATCCAAAGAGTAAAGCCGCTAGAGCATATAAAGAAATCGCGGCAACCCTTCTTGAAGTTCATTACGATTCAGAAAAAGACAGAGAAAAATTATTTGAAAAACTCTCTAATTGGATTAAAGGAAAAAATAATGAAAGATAAAGAACTTGAAAAAAGATTAGAACGCATTCAGATTTTAGACAAAGAGATAGTAGCAAAACAGAAGAATGAACTTGGTGAGGAAAATGTTATTTTCTACTTGCCTAAACGTTGGGAACCAAAAGTGTATGAAGTTTTAGAAGTATATGACAAATAAAATTTAAAATTTTATTTGATAAACACACCATCCAACTTCAAAACTAAAACCAGTTCACTATCAGCTCACAATTAATAAATACGAATAATGAATTAATACGAATTCAGTTTATCATCTTCATATCTACAAACGAGATTATTAGAAAGCGACTAAAATTTACAATTCTTAATCAACTAATCCCTAATCTCCAAAGAAATAAATTTAAAAATAAGTTTTTTCTTAAGAAGTAATGGAAGAAGGAATAGTTTCATTCTCCGATTGGTCGAAATTAAATCTAAGGGTCGGAAAAATCATTGAAATAACCGACGTAGAAGGCGCTGACAAGCTCTATCAACTCACAGTCGACTTAGGAACTGAATTAGGAAAAAGAACGATTGTGGCGGGCTTAAAACCTCATTACAAGCAAGAAGAACTAAAGGATAAGACCTGTATTGTATTCACAAATCTTGAACCAAAAAAACTGAAGGGAATTGAAAGCCAGGGCATGCTTTTAGCAGCTGTTTCCGACGACGAATCCAAAACCAAACTCATTCGGCCAGACACAGAGATTGAAACAGGAAGCAAAGTGAGGTAAGAAGAATTCTTACGGGAAAATTTATAAAGAAGGTAGACGTATAAAAAATATGCCCTACACAGAAATCAAAACAGGGAACAAGAATAAATATTATTATAGAGTAAAATCTGTTAGGGAAAAAGATAAAATAACAAAACAAAGGATTTATCTTGGAACTAATCTAAATAAGAAAAATCTGCAGAAAAAAGAACTTGAAGCGGACAAAATTTTTTTAAATAAAAAAATTGAAAAGAATATCAAAGAAATAAAAGGGAAAATAGTAAAAATATTAAAAAAGAGTAATATAAAGAAAGCAGGAATATTTGGAAGTTACGCTCGAGGGGAACAAAAGAAAAACAGTGACATTGATATCTTGATTCAAGTCGGGCGAGGAAAATTCAGTTTATTTGATTTGGTTGGATTAAAGATAATTCTTGAAGAAACCCTACACAGGAAGGTAGATGTAAATACATATCGGGCTATCCATCCTCGGCTTAGAAAAAAGATACTCAATGAGGAGGTGAGGATTTTATGAGAGATATAAAATTGTATTTAGAGGATATTATAAAATGTATTAACTTAATCGAAGATTATCTTTCTGACAGAAACAATGATTTGGGCAAAGACATAAAACTTCAAGATGCAATTATTAGAAGAATAGAAATTATGGGTGAAGCTGCAAAGAATATTCCAGAAGAATTTAGGAATAAATATCCTAAGATTGAATGGAAAAAGATTGCCGGAACGAGAGATGTCCTTATTCATGCTTACTTCGGAGTTGATGAAAAAACAATCAAAGATATTGTGAAAGAGGATTTGCCGGAATTAAAAATAAAAATCTTAAAAGTGTTGGAAAAAGAGAAGTTCATTTAGATTCCTTTTCATAGTTTTTCTAGCAATCTCCGACGACGAATCACAAGTCCATCTTCTACAGCCAGATAAAGAAATTGAATTGGGAAGTAGAGTTCGATAAAAAATTAATTCTT
>JAHJRR010000072.1 GCA_018830685.1 Nanobdellota archaeon | reverse complement strand
ACAGAGACATGAGCTATTTTCCTTGCTTGATAGCTTGTTTTACCGTCGGTTTTTGCCTTTAATGTTTCAACCAATGATTTTCTGCTGAATTTCATAGGCTGGTTTACACCAGCCTTAAGAACTAATTTTCGGATAGCACAGTTAATATTTTACTAGATAATTTGTTTTAAAATTTGGAATTAAAAATCTCCTTTTTTAGATTCAGAAATAAACAAAGAGTAGTTTGTTTAGTAACTTTTAAGAATTGTTGTTTCTTACACTATTTATGATTAAAAAAGAAAAAATAAGATGAAAATAAATAATCTATTAACTAAAAAAGAAAATTTGTTGTATTTTTTTTATTTAAGGGAATATACTCTTGAACAAAAAAAGATATGTCTGCAAAATAAGAATCATCCTTATTTCAGGCTTTTATCCAAACATATCAATGAAATTAATAAAATATTTAAACACCCTAATGAAAATAAAATCGGTCAATTTAACAGAAGAGCAATTAAATATCTTGATATCTTAGAATCTTATCGTTTGGTTAAATATCAATACAGCAAGTATTCTACATTAAAAAAATCTTTTACAGAATCTGTATATTCGGGGGTAGTTCTTGACATTTTAAGATATATGGCCTCTTCTCAAAATAAGCAGTTAAAAATTGCAGACATTGGGTGTGGACCATCAAGAATCACATATGAGTTATTGGATTTTTTCCCTCAAGCAACTTTTGATTTGTTTGATTTTTCAATTACAAATCTATTTTTTGCTAATAAATTACTATGTGAGGGGACTAATGTTGAGATACCAATTAGAGTTCTGTCAGACTTTTCCAGTAAGAAATCAAGAGATATTGAGATAATAAAAATAAAAGGCAAAAAATCTACAAATGTTAATCTAAATCTCTGCGATCTAGAATCAGATTCCCCTCTAAAAGAAAAATATGATCTTATTGTGGCTATTAATTCAATAAATCTTATAGATTCACCAGATTTATTTATAGAGAAAGTTATCTCAAAACTTAATAAAAAAGGAATATTGGTCATTTCTGATCTAATGGGGTGGAAAGAAGATCGGGCAATTAGTCGGCGTATTTTCTCAGACGGAAAGAGTTTTTATGATTTTTTTGCTAAAAGGAAAGATGTAAAGTTGCTATCTTATTGGTATGGGGGTCCTTATTGTGAAGAATTTAACTCAGAAAGATATGACAATTATATAAGTCATACGGTCTTTCTTAAGAAAATATAATTAAGAAAATTTAAAAACTCTTAAAATCATTAAAAAAAATAATGAGTAAAACATTTTTGATAGGCGGAGGTGACTTGGATAGAGTAAGTGAAAAAATTGCTAGCGAAGCAAATGGAGATAATTTTTTAATTGTGCCTTTTGCGACAGAAAAAGAAAAAAGAGAAAAGTGGGTTAATGCAGTAAAAACAGCATTTTTAAAATTTAAGGATTTTAATTTTGATATTGTCTCTGAGAACGATTCTGTAATAGAAATAAAGAAAAAAATAAAAGATGCTAGTATCATCTTCTTTACAGGCGGACTCCCAGAAAAGATTATTGATGAAATAAAAAAATTGAATATACAGGATCTGCTCTCTAACTTTGAGGGGGTATTAGTTGGATATAGCGCTGGTGCACTAGCATTTTCAAAATATTGTTTAATCACTAAGGATGATGATTATAAAAGAACAATGATAATAAGGGGGCTAGGTTTAGTAAATTTTACAGTATCAGTTCATTATGATGAGAATGAGGACAACGAACTTATTAATTTCTCAAATATATTAGATATTTATGCGATTCCAGATAAGTCTATGATTATTAACATATCAGATAAAATTGATTATTTTGGCAATATTTTTCTTTTTAGAAAGGGTTTAAAAATCAAAGAATGACTCAAGAGTAGGAAGACTCTTTCTTTCCATATATAGGCCTTACTGTAGTTCCTGTGCTCGTGATACAACTAAGATAGATCATTATGATGAAGATTAAACAATACATTATAATTGTGAGTGTGGGAAGGGAGAAACTGTCAACCTTGGAGAGAAGAATGTAGGAAAATTATCTTGGAAGGTCGATTGGATAATTGTAATTTAATAATAGTAACATTTAAAAGAGATTGACATGCTATTAGAAGATGAGAAAAAAAGCAATATTTGTATGGCCACAAGAACCTTATCTACCTACGAGTCTTTTTAAGCACTATGCTTATCTTGGAGAATCTGCAGCACATGCTAGAAAATTTGGTGATGTGGATTTAATAGATCTTAGCGTTCAAAGAGTTCATAAAAGCGATATGAGATCTCGATTTAGAGATGCAGATTTTGTTTTTGTCCCTGTTGAAGCTTATGCAGCAAGATCTGCTGTTAAATTAGCTGAATTAGCAAAACAATCTGGAAACGCCAAGACCTTAGCATATGGTTCAGCCCCTTCTATGAACCCAAATTTATTTAGGAGGTATTTTGACATTGTTATAGGCACAGGCCATTGGGAAAAGGTTTTTGAGATGCTAATGGAAGATCCTGCATCTCTCCAGGACCATAGTAGAGAAGGAATTGTATCAGATTTAGGACATTTAGATGGGAAGCTATGGCCTCATCCACCTTTAGATATGTTGCCTATGGATGAGTATCTTAGAATATCTCCTGGCCAATTAGAAATAAATGTGCAAAAAGGTTGTTTTTATAATTGTTCTTTCTGTGCTGAAAAATCTTTAGTTCCAGAAAATGGCACCTACATGAGAGACCCATATAATCTTATCGCATTTATCAAAGCAAATCCTGGATTCGATTTTTATATAGATGCTACAACCTTCACACAAGATAGGGGATGGGCAAAGGAAGTGTGTGAAAGATTAAGCTCTCTAGATAAACCCATTAGATGGAAAACAGTTACTAGGGTTGATCAATTAGATAATGAGATTATAGGTTTAATGAGAAGTTCTGGATGTTATAAAATTGGTTTTGGTGTTGAGACCATGGCAGGTAGATTGCAACAAAAAATTAGAAAAAATGTATCAGCTGACAGCATTGAAGAAGGTGTAAATTTATTAAACAGACATGGAATTACTCCGAGAGCATTCCTTATCTTAGGCATACCTGGTCAAACTGCCAGAGATGTTAGAGAAACAAAATCATATTTGGACTCTCTTGAAACTGAGCAAAGATGGAAAGAATATGTCCCTTTTGAAAGAATACCTTCCATGAGTGATATTGAGCAATTTGCAGAGTTTGAAAGAAACACACATAAGTTTCATCATATCCCAGGATTAAGCAAGGAGGAATATGTTTCATTACTTGAAACAAAAAGATAAATGGATGTAAAAGGAAAAATTATAAATTTAAGAAAGCATGGTAAAACTGTTTTTGCAGATATTTATGATGGCATAAATAGAACCCAGTTAATGATTCCAAGAGTAGAATACGATGAAATTCCATTTAATAAGGGGGAATTTTTAGTAGTTTGTGGAGAAATGACTAAATCAAGAAAAGGAAATTCTGTGTTAGTCCCTTCAGATTATAGAACGATAATGAGCCCACAACATTATGTGGGAGAAGATTTCACAAATAGGAGAGAACTAATTGGAAAGTCAAAGCTCCTTTCCATTGTTAGAACAAATCTTATTGATAAGGGTTTTGTAGAAACTGTAACACCTCATTTATTAACTCACCCTGGCAATTCTAATATTGTTCCTTTTGAAACAGAAACAAGAGAACACACAAGGGCATATTTAAGATATACCCTGGAAATTGAATTAAAAAAGGCATCTTCTAGGACTCAACTTCCTTTATTTGAGATTGGAAATGTTTTTAGAAATATGGGAATTGCTAGAACGCATCCAACCCATGAATACACAATAGTGGAAGGTATATGGCCATATGCCTCATTAGAAGATGGTATGTCACTTTGTGAAAGCATTTTTAGAGAAGCTGCGAGTT
This sequence comes from Nanobdellota archaeon, assembly GCA_018830685.1. Lineage (GTDB taxonomy): Archaea > Nanobdellota > Nanobdellia > Pacearchaeales > GW2011-AR1 > ASMP01. Next base: position 6,739 of record JAHJRR010000072.1, on the reverse strand, counting down.
TACATGGTCAAGATTTTTCTGAAATACCTTGTAGAAATATAAAAGAAGCTCTTGATTCTACAAGTAAAACAGACCAAAGAACAGTCTATAAGAAAGGAATCAGATTAGTTGAAGCACCAACTTTCTTTAGCAATCCCCCTTATGAATGGTCTCCTCTTTCAATATCAAATGAGGATGGAACTGCAAAAGATTCCGAACTAGTTTTTAGAAATGTTGGTTTAGCACATATTTGTGAAGAAGAGAATAATTATGATAAACTACTTGAAAAATTAGGTTTAAATGGAAATGAGAAAATGCGGGAAAGAATTGATCCCTTATTTCTAGAAGCTATAAGAAGTGGAATGCCTCCTAGTGTTGGATTTTGCATTGGGATAGATAGAATGTTGTGGAAATTAAGAGAGGGAGAGGGATAAAATGGATGAAGATAGAAAACCTTATGCTTTAGAGTATCTTAAATCTGCGTTATCTGTAAACACACATGTTGGGTGTGTATTGGGATGTGAATATTGTGTGGTTGATGAATTTGCACCGGGAGGTATTGGGAGAATATATTCTCCTGAAGAAGCCGTAGATACTTTGTTGGGAAGTACATTATTTATTCCTGAAATAACCCCCATTACATTAAACAATAGAACGGATCCCTTACTACCTGAAGTAAGTCGTGATACTTTTGAAATGGTTAGAATATTGAATGAAAAAGGAATAAGAAATCCTAGGGTTATTGTATCTAAGCTCCATCTAAAAAAAGAGGGCCTTAGAACCTTGGAAGATTCATGTGCAGAAACTTATTTTTTTGTTACTTACTCAAATTTGCCTAGTCCTGTTGAGAGAGTTCCGCATAGACTCCAAAGAGAATCTTTGAAAACTCTATCTGAAGGAATAAGAGTACATCCAATTCATTATTGGAGACCATTAATTCAAGGATTAAATGATGATGTCCAAAGTTTAGAAGAAGTTTTAAGAGATGTATCTCCCGTTTGTGAGGGAAGTGTTTTATCTGGATTAAGACTAGACGCAAATATTGCCCAAAAAGTTGTAGGGTTTGGAGGGAATATATCTGGTTGGGCTGGAGATACTAAACATAAGTATCTTCCTACAGAAATTGTTGAAAAGATATTGGAATTACGTGATGCCATTTTCTCAGATTATCCGTTATACAGACACACAAGTTGTGCAATCTGCGTACCACAAGGTATTAGAGACTATAACTTTCATTTCCTCAAACCTTCTAATTGTTTACCTGGATGTCCTAATGTTAATAATTGTACATTCCCCGACAAACCATCTTGTGATGAAATTGATCATGCAATTTCAGTATTAGGATTAAAGAACAGCTGGCATTTTGATGGAACAATGTTAAGGGTAAGTGGCTCAATGAATGAAGAAGAACGATCTTGTATATCTCATCAATTGGGTTATCCGATTGTTGTAGAAAATATAATTAGAGCTCCTTCAGAAGAGGTTATAAGAAGATGATTGGACTAATGGTTGATTTGCATGGAACTTTGTTAGAATCAAATCAGGCATGGGCAAAGGCATTAGAATCTATTGATCCAGATAGGTCTGAATTTTATAGGCAGCAAATACAACTTAAAAGAAGTAGGCACGAGTTGGCAGAAATAGCAGGAGTTTCTTTTGATGATCTACAGAGCGCATATAGAAGATTTTTGTTTCCACGAGATGAAGTCATAGGAATTATTAGATCACTTTCAGATATCTATCCAATGGTTTTAGTAACCAATGCTGAAAGAAATAGAGTACTAGATGATTTAGAACATCTTCAAAATCTTCCATTTTTAAGGGTTTACACTAGAGAAGATGGGAAAAAACCCAATCCAATCTATCTACAAAGAATATTAGATGAACAGGGATGGGGTGAGGCGTTTTTAATAGGTAATGACTTAACAGAAGATTATTCTGAAAATAAAAAGATTACTTCAATTATTATTCCTCAAAGAAAATTAATTGAGAAAATCATTTGAAGAGGTGATCGTATAATTTAATTAAGATAATCTTTCAGTTATTAAAAACTTTTTGAAGAACTCTTGTTTAAGATAGGACCAATTCTTAAAGAATCCAATATTGAAATACTTGGCGGAGGGATTTTTTTATTTTCTTAAAACCCCAAGGAGTAAAAATGACTTAGTGATAATGTTTTTATTACTCTAAGCTACGAAGGGATTAAAATAATAGAATAAGCGGATTTTTAAGGTTTCTTGTTTCTGAATTTTTACAAACAAAAAGATAACTACTTGCTCGCTACGCTCGCAAATTTATCTGAGAAATAATAAAAAACAAACGCGGATTTGTGGTTATCTTAGAGTTGGATGGGCAGGACTTATTGATGATGGTATTAAAAATTAATCCAAGAGGAAGACTGCTCTTATTATGCTGTAGATTAAAAGTGCGAGTGCGATAATTCCAATAGACTAGGCAATATACTGGAGTGCTTCTAAGGTCCTCTTTTTCATAATGGAAAAGGCCACCCAAACTTTTCAAGGTTTCTTGTTGAGAGATTTTTGAATATTAGAGTTATCTTAATAAATAGAGAAAGATTGTATTAGTCATGAGGTGTAAGGTTGCTGTCGTTCAGTTCGGGGTGCGAGATGTTTCTGAAGAAGAAAACATTAGAAGAGCGGAAGGATTTATTAAGAGGGCTTCAAAACAAGGAGCAGATATTATCGTCTTTCCCGAAGACTTTGTTTCTAGGACGACTCCGGATAGGGTGGAATTTTTGGATTCTGAAAAAAATCTTAATGTGTTTAAGAAACTTGCAAAGAAGTACAAGATAGATATAATTCCTGGGTCAATGATTACTAAAAAGTGCTCTCATCTTTACAATGTTTCTTGTTACATTGACTCTAAAGGGAAAATTCTTTCAAAATACGAAAAGATTCATTTGTGGTCTACAGAGAGAGAAAAATTTAGTCCTGGAGATAGCGTCTCTGTTTTTGATACAAGATATGGAAGGATTGGACTAATAATTTGTTGGGATGCAATGTTCCCAGAGATTTTTAGGAAAATGATGAAGAAAAAAGTTGAAATCGTTTTTTGTCCAAGTTATTGGTGTTATGAGGATGCGGGAAAAGGAGTGAAGTATAACAAGAAATCGGAAGAGAAACTTATTGATTCATTGTGTGTTGATAGGGCGTTTGAAGAAGAGATTGTATTTGTCTTTTGCAATGCTTCTGGAACAAATAAAACTTCAAAAAAAGGAGAGAGTCTCGTCGGGCATTCCCAAGTAACAATTCCCTTCAAAGGAATAGTTAAAAAATTTAATCATCACAGAGAAGGTATGTTTGTTGCCGAGATTGACCCAGAAATAATAAAAGATGCGGAAAAAGCTTATGGGATTAAGAGAGAGTTGAAGGGAGTTATAGATTAAGAAAAGAGTTTTGGTGAGACTTAGGCCACCGAAGAATATTTAAATATCGGATTTGTGACAATATCAATATGTTCCCTGGTATGGCTTCGGCAATACCGGGCACTTATATTTTATTCTTTTATCTCGTCAATTATTTTATCAACACAAAAAGAATTATCACAAATATGCTTTAGATAATTTGAAAAAGTTGATTTGAAATAAACGTTTATTATTTTCTTTCCTAATTTCTGTGCTTTTTGAATTGCTGGAACAAAGTCTTCATCTCCCTAAACAATTATTGCAGTATCGTAAAGATTCTCATAAGCACCAGAAACTAAATCAACTGCTAGGTGAACATCATCTCCTTTGACATCAAAAATAACTTTCCCATCTTTTTTGTGTTTTCTCATTCTACACAAAACAACTTTGAAATCTGGAATTTTTCTAAGAAAATCAAAAAACTTTTGTTGCTCCCAATATCTCTTTTGGTTAATACTAATATCTAAGGGAGCGTTGTAGTAATAAATTGTTATTAGAAGTTTATCCTTAGATAACTCTTGAAGAAATTTTCTAAAGTTTAATTTTTCTACTCCAAGATCTTTTAAACTATAGTACAAGTTACTCCCATCAATAAAAATCGCAACACGTTGATTATTCATAAAACTAAATAGAAAGAAAGATTTTAAGTTTTATTGTTTTTTAGAATGGCTTCTTCCGACGACAAAAATTAGAAAGATTACCGAAGGGATTTTGATTATTTTTCCGAATGAGATGAGGGAAACATAACACAATCTTCTGTGACTTTTTGAGAAAAAAGAAAATGGGAAATTCCTATTTTGTTTCTTTTCCTAAAAGAAATTTTTAGAAGTATCTTGTATTGGTTCTTTGTACGACCTTTGTTCCTTAATTTAAAGTGTTCAATTCTTATCTTCTCTTTTTTCATTAGTTACGAAGAATTTTACCTACGAACTAATTTTCAGTTTGGTATAGAATATATGTCCCCGCTAACATAGTGAGAAGACATCACGTTAGTTTTATATATTTTAGAAATTTTAATTTTATATGCCTAAGAGGATATTATTGATTATGGTTGTTTTAGCAGGTTTAATTTTCATTCTTAGTGGGAATTTACAAAACATTCCTTTAGGAATTATTGGTGGAAAAACAACTAGTGAGGGAGAGAATAATCAATTTAATGGAGGAGCTGATGAGGAAAAAATATGTCCTGATTTTAATAGAGGGGGAATGGTTAATCTTGAAGACTTTTTTTTATTCAAAAACAGATTTGGTTCAAGGGAGGGGGATGAGTTATATAATAAAGATTTTGATCTTGACAAAAATGGGCATGTATATTTTAGTGATCTATTTCTATTTGCTGATTATTTTGGGAAAAAATGTGAGGTAGAGAATAGTAAAAAAAATCTAACTTTTCTGATATTCTTAATTGATTCCCAAGAGTATCCGCATCCACAAAATCTTAAAAAAGAAGATATATATGATTGGTTCTTTAATGAATCTAATCCAAAAAGTGCATATAATTATATTAAACTGATGAGTAAAGATAAAGTTACTCTTAATGGTGAAATTTATGGGTGGTATACAGAAGAGGGGTATGGTTTTGTGGAACCGAATGATTTTATGGAGGAGTTTAAAGATGAATATGATGATTTGATTGATTTTTCTTTGTATGACACTAATGGAGATGGGCTTCTTGATGGAGGAGATGATAGTAGAATACTTTTTTTAACCAGCAGAGGTAGAACTGGTTCTGGCTCTACAAATCTAATCTCTAATGGTAATATGGATGGGATACTTATTAAAAAAATTGCATGGAGTCCCGGATGGTATGATCAGAATAAATTAATTAAAGAGGGGCCTAATATGTTATTCTCTATAGATGACTTTGATCTGCGTCAGCCTTTGCATGAGGCTTTTCATTTATCTAGATCTGTTGATGGATATTTTCAAAAGTATCCTAATGATTATGCGACGATTCCAGACCTTTATCAGTCAGCTGAAGGGGGATGGTCTTTTTATGGGAAATCATATATGTCAGAAGATAAATATGACTCCCTTTATGAAAATCGTGTTTCTCATATGTCTGCTGCAGTGAGGGAACTTATTGGGTGGGACATTCCTGAAACTGTGACTTATGGTATTAATGATGTTTATTCTGTTAAATCTTTCTATGATACTTCTGAAGATGGAACTCCAACAATTCTTAAAATTCCTACCTTTGAAGGATATGATGATAAGTATTATCTTGTTGAGGTTAGGCGAAGAGAAGGTTTTGATTTGGCGATACCTGAGAATGGTGTGTTTATCCAGTATGTAAATAAATTCAATTTTATAGATAAATCTGGTAAATGCACAGGTGAAAGACCATGCGAATTAGATCAATTAAATGAGTTAGGTTTATTTGCTTCATCTTTGAGTCCTAATATTTTTCCGACTAATGGGGTTCAATTATTCGAAGTAGGTCAAGGATATAGAGATTATGTAAATGACGTTGAGATAATTGTGTATAGGGCAGATATGAATTATGGAAGTGCGATTATTTCTGTTAGGTATTTGGGAGTTCCTGATGATGATAATTTCTTTTCCTGCAATCGGCATGGTTCGGCTACAAATGAAGATCTATTTGCTTGTGAGGGATTTACACATGAAAAAGAGGATAATACTTTTGATAATTGTAAGGACTATTCTTATCTTCCGAATAAAGTTAATTCCTATGTTAATGATATAAAAGTTGTGGGACCTTTGGTAACTGGAGGAGAGGTAAAAGTAATTTTAGACGTGAGATGTCTTCAGAATAAGCTTAGTCCTAAGGTAGGTTTTTTCTTTAATGAGGGGAATGAATGGAATAAGATATATGAAGGAAGTTGTGATTCATCAGATAGTTTAAAATCATTTGAAACAACATTAGAACTTCCAAAAGAGCCTGGAAAATATGTAATAAGGGGTGTTGAATCTTGGAAAAGTGTTTCTCCTTGTAGAGATTCTTCTGGTGACGACTATTATGATCATGACGATATCTTAATTAAAGTTAAACCTGCTAGTTAGGAGTTATATCTTATTAAGACTATAGAAATTAGAATTTATTTAATTTGAGTTTGCGTCAAGTTCGCCAAAATAAAAATCTGCCTCCTCCTTCGGCAAATTCACATCTTTTAAGATTTTAAGCTTCGTTTAACACTCAAATGTGAAATTAAAATTGTCGCATAAAATCGGATATGAACAGATTTTTTCTCACGAGGACGCTGTAGCGTCAGCTCGTGCCTCACTTCGTTCGGTCGGCGAACATCCGTTAAACAGAAAATTCCTTCGCTCCGCTCACGCCCTTTAGGGCTACAGAATTTTCCCAAATTTTTTCTT
>JAHJRR010000071.1 GCA_018830685.1 Nanobdellota archaeon | reverse complement strand
TAGTCATTTAGTTATCTCCGAGCGAAGCGAGGACAGAATCACTTAAGTTTTTTTCTTAGTTGTCTTCTCAAGCTTTCCGTCTTTTATCCAGTAAGTTATATTTGCATGTTCAAGGGCAAGTTTTGGGTCGTGTGTAACAATGACTATTGTCTTTCCCTGCTTGTGAAGTTTATTGAAAAAAGCCATAACCTTCTCTCCTGTTTTTGTATCTAGGTTTCCAGTCGGTTCGTCGGCAAGTATAACCTCTGGGTTATTTGAAAGTGCTCGTGCAATTGCGACTCTCTGCTGTTCTCCTCCTGAAAGTTCTGAAGGGTAGTGCTCCATTCTTTCTTCAAGTTCAACTAATTTTAGAAGTTCTTCTGCTTTTTTCTCTCTTTCAAATACGTTGACTCCTTGGAAAATCATCGGAAGTATAACATTTTCCTTTGCGGTTAGATTAGGAATTAAGTTGAACTGCTGAAAAACGAATCCGATTTTTCTTCCCCTGATTTGTGCTAGTTCTGATTCTTCTAAATGAGAGATGTTGTGCCCGTCGAGGAAAATCGAACCTTTTGTCGGAATATCGAGACTTCCTACGAGATTCATCATTGTAGATTTCCCTGAACCGGAGGGGCCCATAATTGCAACGAACTCTCCGGATCTTATCTTTAGACTTACTCCGTCGACGGCTCGAATAATAGAATTGCCCATGTGATAATATTTTGCGACATTTTCTAGAACTATGATATCTTTCATTTCTTTTAACATAAGGGAAGAAAGGAAGAAGAGCTTAAAAAGTTTAGTAGTTAGAATTAAAAACTTAGGAGAATTGAATAAGAAATGTTGGAAGAATCTCTTTCAAGGAAGAAGATGAAGTTCATTCTTCTGGTGTGTATTCTACTTGTCTTGGCTGTTCTCTACGCAGACAAAATTAATTTAGTGAATTCGGATATTGGGCGACATATAAAAAATGGCGAGTTCCTCTTGAAGAATCATTCAATTCTCCATTCAAATTTTTATTCTTACACTGCACCAAATTTTTATACAATAAATCATCATTGGGCTTATGGAGGAATTGTTTATTCTATATGGAAAATTTTTGGATTTTTAGGAATTTCCTTATTTAACATTTTATTGTATCTATTAACGTTTCTCGTAATTTTCAAGATAGCAGAGAGAAAATCCAATTACAAAATAGCCTGTTTCTTTTCGATTCTTATGATTCCCCTAATGGTCTATAGGAAAGAAGTACGGCCAGAAGTATTGAGTTATTTCTTTTTTTCAATTTATTATTTTATTCTTCTTAAATATAAATCGAGAGAGATTGATTATAAGATATTGTTATTTATTTTAATCCCTCTCCAGATTTTTTGGGTAAATGTCCATATCTTCTTTATTTTTGGAATTGCAATGGTTTCGTTTTTCGCGATTGACAGCTATCTCAATGAGAGAGAAAAGTTGAAGAAATATCTTGGTCTTTTGGGAGCATTGGTCTTAACTTCTTTAGTAAATCCTTATTTTTTTAATGGCTTGCTGGAGCCCTTTCTCATATTTCGTGAGTATGGATATCTCCTTGCAGAAAACATGGGTTTATTTTTTATGCAAAAAAGAGACTTTAATTTTTTGTATCTTTATGTTGAATTAATCCTCTTCGTCGGAACGATTAGTTTCTTCCTTCGTAAAAATTTAAGAAAGGATATAATCGGCGTTCTCGTTTTCCTATTTTTTGGAACCATAGCAATCAGCAAAGTCAGGGGGATAACTCTTTTGGGATTTGTTTTGATTCCGATTCTTTCTGAAAACTTCAAGGTTTTTTATGGAAAATTTTCAAAAGAACAGAAGGATATTCTCAGTGGGATTACTGTCTTTCTTTTAATTGTCGCAATTGTTATGTCAATGTCTTCTGTAATCGGAGGGGAAAAGGGACTTGGGATTGAGAAAGGAATGCAAGGCTCTCGAGACTTCTTTGTGGAGAATAATCTTCAGGGAAAAATATTCAATAACTATGACATTGGAGGGCACTTAATTTTTAATCTGTTTCCAGAAGAAAGGGTCTTCGTGGATAATAGACCAGAAGCGTATCCCGTAGAATTTTTTAAGGAGATTTATATTCCAATGCAAGAGGAGAACAGTGTTTGGGAGAAGTATCAGAAAGAATATGGGATTAATGTGATTTACTTTTATTGGCATGATTTTACGCCGTGGGGTCAAGATTTCTTAATCAAAAGGCTTAGAGATCCCTTGTGGGTTCCGGTTTATGTGGACGATTATGCAATAATTTATTTGAAGAATAATGAGCAAAACAAAGAGCTAATAGAAAAATTTGAACTGTCGGATGAAATGTTTTCTGTTTCTACTTTGTGATTGAAGGGGTGAAAGAGAAGTTTAATCCAATAACTTTTATTGGGATACAAAAACTTTATCTCCCTCCAAACAAACCTCAATTGATTCTCTTATCCTATCGAGAGCTTCTTGCAAAGTTTTTCCTTGTGTATAACAACCATCTAACTCTGGAACCTTCGCTACGTATATGCCCTCTTCATCTTGTTCAATTATGACATTAAAATCTAAAACTTGTTCTTCCATGTTAAATTTAATCGGGAAGCTTATTCAAAAGTTTTTGAAAAAAAAACATACATTATCAAAAGGATTATCCCTTGACTTTTTTTGTTATTCCAAATTTTCTTTTATCGTGACCAAAGAGATTATTCTGAAGATATTTTAAGATACTGCTTGCTTCTATGTACAGTCCGTTTGGTTTGTGATTTGATTTTATATTCTCACTAGTTACCGCTAAAAATTTTACGCCATCCAAAATGAGAACCCTATCCTTAGTTTCAAATCTATTTATTTTTTGATTTATTAGAATTTGTTTTATTAATTCTTCTTCAAATTTTTCCGATTTTTCTTTCTCTTCTACCATTTTAAAATGATAAATCCCTCCGCCAGGTATTTCTAAGATGGATTCTTTAGGATTAAGATATAACGATTTCTTGCTCCGAACCTTGGATAAAGTTCCAATCGAGTCTTAATAACTGTTTCACAGCTGGATTATTAACATTAAGCTTGTAGAGGTCTGACTTTCCGACTCTTCTCGTTTTAACGACGATGTTGTTCTTTTC
>JAHJRR010000070.1 GCA_018830685.1 Nanobdellota archaeon | reverse complement strand
TAATTCTTTGGAGGTTGCAAAATACAATTAAGAATTATGTTTTTAAGAGATTCTTGAAATGGTTAGAGTATCAATTTTATCCTAAGATGATAAAAGAACTAATGGCTCCGCCATAGTTCTTTATAAGTATCGGAGATACTGCAATACTCAACAAACTTTAAAAACCTTCTAAATCAATAATTAGAATGCCATTAAAGATTAATATAGCGGAAAAATCTGGGAAGACATACCATCTCGAGTTTGAAGGAGAGGATTTTAATGGGAAAGAATTAAATGATAGGATTGAAGGAAAAATCATAATGCCTGGGCTAGAAGGATACGAGTTTGAAATCGCAGGTGCGAGCGATAATGCCGGATTCACTTCACACGAAAGCGTTACTGGAATAGGATTAAAAAAGATAATTCTCAGCTACGAAAAAGGAATGAAGAAGCGTCCGAAGAGGGAAGGGAAATGGAAGCGTACTGACGTTAATCCTAGGGGTTTACGACTAAGAAAGACTGTTAGAGGAAAAGTAATCTCAGCAGTAATAGCTCAGATAAATCTTAAAACCATAAAGGAAGGGGCAAAGAATCTAAGCGAAATCTTCCCCGACCAGAATCAATCAAAAGAAGCTAAGAAGCCAGAAGGCGAACAGGCTGCAGAAGCTCCTGCACAAGAAGTGCCAAAAACGGAGACTCCTAAAGCCGAGCCACCAAAAGAAGAACCTAAGGTGGAATCTATACCAGTAGCTTCTTAATTAAAATGGTTAGAAAAAAGTCAAAAGTCGTTATAAAATCAAATCCCTTTGATTCAGAAAATCTTGCCAAAACATTTTTTTCATCAATTAGAAATTCTAAAAAAATTTTTGCAATTGCTCCTCAAGCAGAAAATTTTACTTCGACACCTCAAATTCAAAAAGAATTCTTGATTAACTTGAATCTTGATTCAACAACACAATATCTAGGAAGAGATTATACTTTTAACTTTCCAAATTCGGATGGAGCACACAATTTCTGGGACAATCTCTCTTCTGAAGTTGAACCTCTCCAAAGGGAAGCTCTCAAAAGATTAAATTTAGAAAAAACACTAACTGTTCAAACAATTCCCTCTGAAATGTGTGCTTTGCCTGTTATCTGTTTCAATCCTCTTCGTGACAATGCTCAAGCATATGTTTTTATGACTCATTTTGTGTTGGACACATCAAAAAATTTCTCGGAAGCAAGGCACCTTAATCTTGCAATAATGGACAGAAGATTTTCCTTAACCCAATGGGAGACTAATGTGTATAGACCCATTTATCGTAAAAAAGTTCCAGTAGTAGATATTCCTTATGATTAGATTTCCTCATTCTTATACGCAATTTCTATGTGAAGATAATCCCAATCAACAAACCCTCTTATCTTCATCAAGAAATTCTATCTCACACTAATATAACCGCCATCAACACCCTTCTTTGAGAAGACTATCTGCCACAATTGATTCTTTCTCACCCTAAAACTTCCTGCACAGGCCAAGAGATAATAATTCCACATTCTTCTAAACCTCTCATTATAATTGTGCTTAATCTTATTCCAGTTCTTATTAAAATTTTTATGCCATTCCATCAATGTCTTATCATAATCTGGACCAAAATTGTGCCAGTCTTCCATAACAAACAAGCCTTCAGACGCCTTTGCTATCTGTTTAACTGAAGGTAACATGCCATTAGGAAAGATATATTTGCAAATCCATTCATCTGAATTCCGACAAGATTTATTCCTTCCAATCGTATGCAAAAGGAACAGACCATTTTCTTTCAAACATCGGTTAGCCATCTTAAAGTAATTTCTGTAATTCTTAACTCCAACATGTTCAAACATGCCCAGAGAAACAATGTGATCAAATTTTTCATTAACCTCTCTATAATCCTGTAGTCTTATTTCAATAGGCAGACCTTTACAGTTTTCTTTAGCCAATTTCACCTGTTCCTTAGAAATTGTAATCCCAACAACTTTCGCACCATATTTCTCTGCAGCGAATTTCGCAAAGCTTCCCCAACCACAACCAATATCCAAAACACGATTCCCTTTTTTCAATTCAATTTTCTTACAAACTAAATCTAATTTATCTTCTTGTGCTTGGTCCAAATTTTTAGCTTTCTTCCAATAACCACAAGTATAAACCATCCGTTTATCCAACATCAACTTATACATATCATTACCAACATCATAATGTTTCTCTCCCACTTCAAAAGCTTTGGTTTTATTCTGCAAATTCAACAAAGACGCTACAAACCAACCCCAAGCAACGTTTAAATTCTTAACTTTCTTATTCAGTTTAGCTCTAAGAATTTTGTCAATAAGTTTATCTATTTTTTTACAATCCCACCATTCGTCCATATAGGCCTCTCCAAGACCAAGATTTCCCTTAGAAAGAACTCTAGAATAAAGCCCTTCATTATGAATCTGAATGTCCCATTCCCTATGACCATTAATTTTTACCCCTGCATACGAAAAGAGCTTTTTTACTTTCGCTTTAGACGACATAACTCCGAAAAATAATTTCCATTTAAAAGTCTTTCTTATTCCTTTTTCAACCATTCTTTCCGCTTATTCTCCTCAAACTTTTCAATAGCATACCTCAACATTGTTCTGGGCATATTCTTATAATACTTTTTCAGAAAATTTTCCTCAACACTCAAGTCTCTTTTTCCAACCTCACGCAACATCCAGCCAACGGCTTTGTGAATTAAATCATGTTTATCATTCAATAAAATCTCGGAAATTTTAAGAGTATCTTCAAACTGGTTATTCTTAATGAATCTAAACGTCGAGATAATTGCAACTCTCTTTCTCCATAAATCATTAGAATGTGCAAACTCGTACAAAACACTTTTATCCCTATCCAAAAGATACTCCCCCATAATCTTATCCGCAGTGCAATCAACTAAATCCCAATTATTCGCTCCATCAAGATTATTCAAATAAAAATTATAAATTTCCTCACGATTCCTTTTATCAAATTTGTAAACGAGAATCAAAAATCCAGTCATCCTAAACTCATGTACCTTGCTCTTCAATAACCTTTCAACATCTTCCAAAGACAAATCAACATATCTCTTAGCCAACACTCTCTGAAACGGAACCGTTAATCCAATAAACATATCCCCTTCACCATACTGCCCTTTTCCTGTTTTAAAGAATCTCTGATACGCACTTGCCCTCCCAGAATCAGCACCAAAATTCAACTCTTTAATCAACTTTTGCAACATTCTATTTCTTATACACAATCTCTGTATGAGGATAAGCATAATCAACTGACTTCTCTGCTTGAATCGTCTTAAAAATAGCTTCAGTAATTTTGGAACTATATTCCTGCCTCCTATCTGCAGAAACATAATATCTGATTCTCACGTCAATTCCTGAACTTTGAAAATTGAACCTCATATACGGTTTAGGGAATCTTTGATAAGACGGATCTTTTATCTTCTTTAAAACCCCCTTAACGGCCTTCACACAAACATCTTTCGCCAAATCAATATTACTATTGAAAGTTATCGCAAAAGAAACTTCATCAAGAATGTATTCATCTTGGATAGTATAGTTAATTAAATCTTTCTCAAATAAAACAGAGTTTGGGACCATTATGACCCTTCCAGAAATTTCCTCTCCCCCAATGGTTCCTCCAAACTCCTTCATGTAAATATGAGTCAAAGTGATATTGGAAACATCACCTCGTACGCCACCAATAATAATCCTGTCTCCAATCTCAAAGGGCTTAGCAACAACAACCATTATCCACGCAGCAATTCCTGTAATCGGTCTTTGTAATGCCCAACCCAGCGCAGCCGAAAGCAAACCTGCAGTTAAACCAATGCTAAATATATTTCCCGTGTAAGAAAATATCACTGCAAGAAAACCAACTATTATGAAAGAATATGTTACGATATTTGAAAAAATCGTCACGTTATGTCGTGTACTCTTTGTCTTCGCGTTGCTATAAAGCTTCTTTTTCGCGAACTCTCGCACGATTACATAAATAATAAATGCAAGCACAAAGATTATAATCGGTCGAAGTTTACCATAAACATTCAAAATCTCTAAAAGTCCAAATTCCATATACAAAAAAAGTTATCAGAGTTTTTAAATCTTGACGAACCAAAACCTTTTTTAACAGCTTCCTTCTCAAAATCTTATGGATAAAGATTTACCAGAAATAAACGTCGGAGTCGTCGGACACGTCGATCACGGAAAAACCACTCTTCTTAGTCGGCTTACTGGAAAATTCACAGATACACATTCTGAAGAACTAAAGCGTGGAATCACAATAAAACTAGGATACGCCGAGACAACTCTTTACAAGTGTGGGGAAAAAATAACGAATGTTCAAGAAAAAGGTAAAGAATGTACGCCAGTAAGATATGTCAGTTTCATCGACGCACCAGGACACGAAATGCTCATGGCGACAATGCTTTCGGGGGCGGCAATAATTGACGCAGCAATTCTAGTTGTCGCCGCGAACGAGGGTATAAAACCTCAAACAAAAGAACATTTCATGGCACTACAGGCACGGAACCTAAAAAACTTAATTGTTGTCCAAAATAAAATTGACCTTGCGTCAAAAGAAAAAGCTCTAGAAAATTACAAAGAAATCAAAAATCTTCTAAAAGGAACTTCAATGGAAAACGCTCCAATAATTCCCGTATCTGCACAGCAAGGAGTAAACATAGACAAAATATTTGAGGAACTCTACAAAATAGAAATTCCTAAACGAGATGAAAAATCAAATCCGGTATTTCTCGTGGCAAGAAGTTTTGATATAAATAAGCCAGGGAAAAAAATTCCTGAGTTAAACGGAGGAATCCTTGGAGGAATCCTAAAAGAAGGAACTCTGAAAGTAGGAGATGAAATAGAAATTAAACCTGGGCTATACATAAAAAAAACACGAGGTGAAACAACTTACAAGACACTCCACACAAAAATAATCTCCCTCCACAAAGGAGAAGATACAATTAATGAAGTAGGTCCGGGGGCAAGTATCTCTATAGAGACATCTCTTGATCCCTCGTTAACAAAAGCCGACTCATTAAGAGGATGTGTAGTTTCAACGAAAGGAAATCTTCCAGATGCTAAAGAGAATATCAAAATGAAAGCAACACTCTTTAAGGAAGTCTCCGGATTAAAAGGACATCAGATTGTAGATCCACTCAAAACAAAAGAAACTCTAATGCTAAGTATAAACACCACAATAACTGTCGGCACAGTTGAAAAAATATCAAATGGAGAAATCGAACTTTCTTTAAATATTCCTGCAGTAGTTCTTGAAAAAGATAACATTGGAGTCGCAAGAAACATCGAAGGACACTGGAGATTAATTGGATGGGGCACACAAATTGAATAATTAATCACTTTCAGATATTTTTTTCTACCGAAAGAAATTCCCACCAAGGTCCGTTTTCTTCAATCATTTCAATATTCTCTGCGTCAACTCTTTTTTTAACATTCTTATCAACAGGTATAAAGCCTAAAAGTTTTGCTTTTTCTAATTCTTCATATTTGTAGACTGGTTTTCCTTCTTCAATTCCAATGTTAATATTCTTAATTTCTCTTTTATGCCCCTTTTCTGATATAACTAATTTATCAATATTGTTATCTATTTCAACTTGAACTTCCTCATTTTTTACTATTAATTTTTCATCTCCTTGTTCAAAGAGAACTCCTTCGTCAATACTAATATCTATTTTAACTTTTTCTCCTATACTTTTTCTATTGGTGTTCTTTATTAAAAGAGTTCCTTCAGAACCAGAAACTTCCAAATCAAATTTATAATCACCCCAATAGATGTCGTCTGCACTAGGAGCGTGTCCCTCTTCCCAATTATCCTCCCCGGTCCCTGCATCATCTCCAAATTCTGCAGAAGCATCCGCACATTTTACATCAATAGTGCAATCCCAACCCTGTCCAGAAGGACCCCTCACAGGTTCACCATAACAATGTTCACATTGAGCATAACACACATTTTCTTTTTCAGTCCATTCTTCATCACTTAAACATGGACCAGAATATAAATATTCACAAGATTTCGCACACTTTTGGCAAACTTTATTTCCTGCTTCCCCTTCCCCTTCGAAAGTTCCAGACGAACAAATGAGAGTAGAATCCTCTACAGCAACACATTGAGAAATACACAATTGCTCTTCATCCATTTCACTTTCATCGGGAGCATCTCCTTTCATATCACATCTATCTTCACAAGTTTCTCTATATTCTTTTTGACACTGGAAATCAAATTCATCACACTTTTCTACAACACAATCTTGCATACAGACCTCTCCTTCACTTGTCGGTGTTGGAGGACCACGGGTATCTACCCCACATTCAGCTCCACATATTTCAGAGTATTGTTGCATACACATTACATCTCCGTAAGTACACCCCGAACAAGTTTCCATACAAGTTATTTGCTCATCGGTCGGACCTATAAATTCTGGACCTCCTCCATTTGAACCTGACGGAAAACCAGTAACCCTTCCGGTTAATTGAAGATAACCAGATATTAAAGTTAGGAAGAATAGAATGCCCACAAAAATTATCACCTTTCTTCTCATTGATAAAATAAGAAAGAAGCATATAAAAAGTTATCCTTAATTTTTATAATCTACACAAAAGTTTTTAAACAAAAAGTTCTTAAACAAAACATGAAAAAGGTGATTTTAATTTTACTCTTAGTTTCATTTGTATTTGGTATTATGATTAATTCTACAATGGTTCTTTCTCAAGGAGAAAATTCTCAAGGAAATCAAAACTCGGCAATTAATTCTGAAGATGATGAAGCAAATTCCGGACAAGAAAGAAACATGGAGCAAGAAACAGAAAGGGAATTTACAAATGCAGATGGTATGAGAGCCCGTATCCAAAGACAAGTTAGAATTGAAGATGGAAAAAGAATAATAGACGTAACGAGAACTATCACTGATGCAAATGGGAATAAACAAGAAATCAAAATAAAGATAGAAGAAAATACGGAAGGAATAGATTTTGAAAAAAAGATAATCATTGAAAGCGAAACTGGAGAAGAAAACATTATTAAAACAGAACTAGAAGTTGAAAGCGATTTCAATGAAGAAGAATCTGACATAATGGTAAAAACAATAGATGGACAAAGACATGCAATTAAGGTTCTACCTGAAAGAGTGAGGGAAATTGCAAGAGAAAGATTAAGGTTAAGAGAAGAAAGCTCCTCTAATTTAACGCTTGAAGAAGTTATGAGAGATGGTGTTCCAAAAGTTGTTTACAAATTAGACTCAGAACATCCTGGAAGATTCCTTGGAATATTCAAGACAGCATTAAAAGCAGAAACTCAAATTGATCCTAAAACTGGAGAAGTCCTTAACGTTAACAAACCCTGGTGGGCATTTCTAGTTAATGAGGAAGAAGTTGCATTTGATGAAAACAACTAACTTTTAAACCGCTTGGTTTTCCCAATCATAAACTGTAATCACAGAAAGATATCTTCTCCCTTTATTTCTCCTTCGAACCAGTGTAATCTCATAAAATCCAAAATCTTCATCTTCGCAACTAAGATTAACTGCAACTTTACTTGGTTTCTCGCTAGGCATTCCATCAACATCTGAGGGTTCCACCGATAGAGCAATTCCATCACGGAGGATTTTAACAATTTGCCCCTCTGACCTCAGTTCCCTCCACATATCTTTCTCAACTCTCTGACGATATCTATCCACAGCATGATTAGTAACTCTTAATTGCAATTTTCCATTCATGAAATTAGGGATAAAATTAGGATTATAAGGTTTTCTATTTCGTCACAATTATAACGCTATCTTTCTCAACTAGGATTGTATGCTCCGTCTGACTAACCTTCGAACCAGGAACCTCAACGAGCTGATCAAATTGATGCAAATTACCATTCTCTTCTAATTGTTTCAAACCAAAAGATGCTCTTGTCCCAAACTTCTTAATTATCCATCTAGAACAAAAAGGTAATGTATCATACTCTTCCTCTATGAATTCTAAGATTTCACGTGCAATTGGACTTCTGAGGTTCTTATTTGAAACCAATTCGTAGATTCCTGAAGGCTTACCATCTTTAACACGACCGCTCCCGTTTGTCGCGAACGGCTCAATAGCATAAAGCCCTGGAATTATTTTAATATCTCTATGATCATTAACATTAGGAATACTAATTCCTGTATGTAATTCATACTCGTCCATTCCGTGCCCACTAAGATTCATTACTGGAGAAAAACCACTAGACTCAATTTCACTAGAAATAACTTCCCCCACATCATTTGTTGAGATACCATTCTTAATCAATTTTAAAACACTCTCAATAGCTTTCTCAGAAGCCTCAATGAGTTTTCCATTATTTTCATCGCCATCCAAATCTACTGAAAATGCATTATCAACAGTCCAACCATCAACATGCACGCCAAAATCAACTTTCAATAAGCCACCCGCAAGAGTTTCGTCGTCATAACTTGGAGTATAATGGGCCGCAATATTATCCCTGCTCAAATTAACAGGAAAGGCTGGTTTCCCACCTAACTCAATGATTTTTCCCTCAATACTCTCTGCAATTTCTAACAGGGGCACGCCCTTCTTCACAATTCCACGAGCATAAGCTCTGACTTCGGAGGCAATCTTTCCCGCCTTAATTATTTTTTCTGTGTTCATTTTAATAATTTAAATTTTATAATCTTTAATTTAGTTTCTGGCACTATCTGAAAACCATAATATCTTGAGTAGGTCTCATACATCTCTTTATCAGAAGAGAATTTTTCATGACCTTCTTTATCTTCATCATCTAAATTTCCAAAAATCTTTTCCTTAATATTCAAAATCTCTGCCTTTCCAAATTCTTCTCTTGTATCATTTAATAAATTTACTATCTCACTAGGAGATAAATTTTTCTCATCATTTACTCTCCATGTTGTGCTTTTTTGTCTAGAGAGAATTAACGGAATTAGTGGTTGTGCAAATTTAATGGTTTTCATCTTCTAAAAATTCAAAAATTTCTTTTTGCTTATGACTATTCAATCCGACATGAATCTCTCCTGTCGAAGGTTTAACATTCAGGAATTGTAGTTTTATTAATTCTTTGATTGCCATTTTATGTTCTTTCGTCTCCTTAAATGTGCCTGCAAACATTTTTGCAAATTCTTCATTTCTGTGTGACGTCCACCCCAGATATTCAAATTGACTAATTTTCTAAGAATCCTTTTCATAATTGCCACACACAAATCCATTGACTAAAGAACACTCCGTGTTTCTTAAGATTTACTCAACAAAAATGAAACACTAATGTTCCAAATAAGAAACATTTAAATACACCCTAGTTTACAAATAGTAATGCAAACATTATTTCGCCATGCCTTGGGGGACACTCCCAAAATAAGAGTCCTTGAATTTTTGATAGAAGGAAGAGAATTAGACTATAGCATATCTGACATAGCTGAAGGTGCAGAAATCGGAAGGACTACTTTATTCAGAATATTTGATGATTTAATTAGGACAGAAATAATCGTCCCTACACGCGAAATAGGAAATGCAAAGCTGTTTAGGTTAAACCAAAAAAATAATTTTATCAAGAAACTCATCCCAATATTCGACGAAATCATCTTCCAAAAGAAAAAGGTTTCTGCCAAGCCCCTCAATTAAATCTAAAAATTCAAAAAGAATAAGCCTTAACAGGATGAGGTTCTCTATCTTCCCTCCTTAATTCCTCTTCTCTTAAGTAGAGCTTTTTTTCTCTTCTATTAGTATAATCAGTGGCTCCAGCACCGAGACAACCAAGTGCAACACCTCCAAGAACTATCAATCCGCCTGCAACAGAATTGTCTTTTCTTCTCTTAACTTCTGCGTTATACGCTGAAAGCTCATCACTTCTTTCTGTTTCTATTCTACCAACTCCAGATTCAAGTCCTGAAATAATTCCATCTAGATACTGTTGATTATCTATATTTGCACTTCTTAAGATACCAGCAGTTTGTTGGATAAGTTGATATTCTCTTATTAAATCAGATCTTTCTATATTTGTTTGATTATAACCTACAATTCCTAACCCAATAAACGTTGTAACAAAACTAGAAAGCATTCCAGAGAAAAAGATATTTCTCCACCAATTATTTCTTCCTAATGCTCTTTCCATTTCCGCTATCTTATCATGAATATTCATTCAAAAAATAAATGTAACTTCTCTTTATAATAATTATTGTGCTTAGATTCATCCCCTATCCCGAACCCTTCTTGATTTAGGAATAAAATTGCCAATCTTATTTTCGGAAGCTTTACCAATTCCAAAAAAATCATTCTTATTCTTCATCGCCAAAAAACCATAAAGCCCAGTCTTAATGTTCAAATCCCTTCCACGAATCCAATCGTCTGTGCTCTTATCATCCATCTCAAAAATATTCTTAGTTATTTGATTTCTTAGAAGACTAACTCCTTCAATACTCAACTTGATTTTATCATCAACCATTTTAGCAAAATAAACTCCTACACGCTCAATAATAACATTTTCCTCAAGCTTCTTTAATTTCCAACTTTCAAAATTTCCCGAATAAAGATACAATCTTTCTCTACCCCTCATAACAAGGGTCCCAGGAACATCTTTAATACCAAATCTCTCCTGCAATTCAGACACAACCTTTTCTCTATCTTTCATTGCAACAATTCTCATAGGAACAAATTTATCTGAAACCATAACCGAGAAAAGCTAAGGTCATTTTTTAATGTTTGTTTTATCATATCTTGTCATAAGAAGAGACTTCGCTAACGCTCAAAGTTAAATATGAATCAATCTAGCAAATAGCGTGAGCAAGTACCTTTAATAGGGTTATAATTTCTAAACAGAATCAACAGAACCTTCCTAAATTTTTCTCTGCCTCTTTAATTATGCTCTTCATCACCTTAACCGCGTTCGCAGGATATTTCCCGACAGCAGTCTCTTCAGATAACATCACCATTGTAGAGCCATCAAAAACCGCATTAGCAACATCACTAGTCTCGGAATTCTTAGGAGTCTTATGTCCCTTCAATGAGTAAAGCATCTCCGTAGCAGTAAT
>JAHJRR010000069.1 GCA_018830685.1 Nanobdellota archaeon | reverse complement strand
TGAATCCAGCTTGATTTTACTGAGTTAATTTAAAGCTGGGTGGGCGAGCGACTTCGTGGTAGAGGACAATCTGAAACTATCAATTTCTCGTGCGAAATCGGGAGCAGAGCGACTTCGTGGTAGAGGACAATCTGAAACTATCAATTTCTCGTGCGAAATCGGGAGCAGAGCGACTTCGTGGTAGAGGCTGAAATAAAAATAATTACTCTGAGGGGTCGCGAGTTGGGGGGCACTAATTTTTTTCAGAATCTCAATATTTATCTTTATATCTGCCCCTCATCTCCACCTTTTTCAACTGCTTCAAAACATTTTCAGAATTCTTTGACATTGAATACCCTTCTAAAACTTTAGAAAAAAGAGTCCCAAAATTCCTAAAATGTTTCGCCTCGAGCGCCTGTTTTAACAAATGCAAATCCACCGCTTTATCTTCAATCTTCTTGCTTATGAAACCTAGACCAAAGTCAATAAAAAACACCCTCGACATCTTCACATCAACAAAAATCATATTACTTGTAGTCAAATCTCCATGAATTATATCTGCATCGTGAATTTTCGATATATTCTTCCCAATAATCAGAGCAACATCTTCCTGCTTCTCTTTAGAAAGCAAATCTAAATTATCCGAAAGTTTCTTTCCTTTAACGAATTCCATGTTAATCGTACCAGCCACTTCATCAACCTTCTTCATTTCAGGAACATCAATAAACTTCCCAGCCCTCTCTAATAACTTAGCCTCTCCCCGTGTCCTCAACTTCCGAATCTTATTCTCAATTTCAGGAATCCGATAAGACTTTTTCACCCTGCATTTAACAACATCCATCCCTTCTTCAAAAATTACTGCCTCAGCCCCACGCTGAATTATCTTCTGAGCCATTATTTTTATCAAGAATCTTTTGGCTTAATAAAGTTTCTGAAAAAATAACCATAAATAAACAAAAAACCTCCCACTTTACCTCGTTAATTGCGAGCATCAGTGAACCCTCTTTTTACAAATTCACTTTCCCCATTTCCAAAACACAACACCAAAGGAAAAAACCATACTGAAATCAACAATAAGGCAATATCTACAATACTCAAGGAGAACAAATTGTTGAAGATATAGGAAATAAACAGCAACTACAAAACCCATTATTACTGAGTAATTTATTATTTCTTTTTTCTGCCTCGTCGGTTTTCTTATCTGGAAATATGTTAGTATTGAAAGAACAAAAAATACAACAACTCCGATATGACAATTTTTTATTCCAAATATTTGCGAATATTGTGAATTATAAACGGTGCTACAGCCAGTGTCTCCATTGACATCACAGAACTCTGTGCTTGCTTGAGATGCTATAGAAAGCACGAACGAACTTATCAGGGATATTATGAAAAGAGCTAATAGAATTTTATATTTCAGGTTCCTCATAATCTAAAGAAAACAATTTTAGTTTTTAAATTTTTAGAACCGCATCTTCTTTATCTTACCAAACTTTTTCGCCAGTTTCTGCATCTGCTTCTGGCTCATCCCCTGCGACATATCTCCAAAATCACCTCCACTCTTAACCATCTCATTAAGCAATTTATACTGCTTCAGCAATGAACGAACATCGCTCGTATGAACTCCTGCGCCCTTAGCAATCCTCGCAATCCGAGAAGTCTGTTTCTCCAACATCTCAGGATCTTCTTTCTCCTCAGGCGTCATAGACTTAATTATATGTTCCCATTTAGCAATTCTCTCCTCTTGATTTTGCAAGGCACCCTCGGGAATCTTAGCACTCATCCCTGAAAAACCAGGAATCATCGACTTTATCTTATCAAAACCGCCCATAGAATTCATTGACTTGACCTGCGCAATCACATCTTCCAAACTAATATTTCCCCCATTTTCTAAACGCTCAAGCGCCTCTTTTTGATCTTCGCCCGTAACAGACTTTATCTTCTCAACAAGCGCCTGCAAATCTCCCATACCAAGCAACCTAGACAAAAAGGATTCTGAATTAAATTCCTCAATATCATTAATCTTCTCCCCCGTTGTTATAAAATAAATAGGCGCTTTCGTCTCCGCACAAGCAGTCAACGCGCCACCGCCCTTAGCAGAAGAATCCATCCTTGTAATTATAACTCCAGAAACATCCAACGCCTCCTGAAACTCTGAAGCCTGCCTCTTCGCTGCCTGCCCAATATCAGCAGGCAAAACAAGAATTCTCTCTGTAGGAACAATAGTCTTATCCAACGCCTTTATCTCATCAATCAACGAACTATCCAAAGTGTGTCTCCCAGCAGTATCAATCAAAACGATATCCGCATCTTTAATTTCTTTCTCGTGTTTCTTCCACAACTTCACAGGATTCTTCTCTTCTTTATCGATGACATAATTCAGCTTACTATTCTCAGCCAACTGCTGCAACTGATCTGCCGCCGCTGGCCTATGAACATCCAAACCAACAAGAAGGATTTTATTCCCCCTTTTTGAAAAATAATTCCCCAGCTTAGCAACTGTCGTCGTCTTTCCCGCACCGTACAAACCGAGCAACATTATCCGATTCTGCTCTCCTTTCTTCAAGACTATTTTCTTACTCTCACCGAGAATCGCAACCAACTCATCATGCAACAGCTTAATTATATGTTCTTTCTTATCAGCATCCTTAACCCGCTCATCCAAAGAAGCCTTTCTAATCTTATCGCTTATCTCTTTAACAAGAAGAATATTAACGTCCGCCTCGATCAAGGCCCTCTGCAAATCCTTCACAACAGAATCAACCAACCCCTTATCTAAAAAAACAGCATTCGCTATCCTATCCGTCGCCTTACGCAAAACCTCCCCGAGTCTCTCAAGCATGTTTTTAGAAGTATACAGAGGATTATTAAAGTTTTGGTAAGATTTCAAAAACAAACTCGCTACGCTCGCAAATCGTAGGGGGACTTCCCCCTAACAAGTCGCCCCCTTTCACAAAATTTAAAAATCCTCAAGTTATCGAATAATCAAGATGGATAAAAAATGTCCTGAATGTGGAGCAGGCTCAGATTGCCCCGAATGCCACAGATGCAACGAACATTGCGACTGCGAGTAAACATCTAACCAATTCTTATCTTTTCTTTATTTTTTATAGATTTTTATAGTTGGACGTTTACATAAGAAGAAGAACCTCCTCCACACACTTTAGTGTGCGGTTTCCATGAAAATTATTCAAAAAACTGCGGAGAGTTATCACCTCTTTTCCAATTCAGTTAATAGTCCAAAAAAAATAAATAATCGTGTCTCAGTAAATAAAAATTAAC
>JAHJRR010000068.1 GCA_018830685.1 Nanobdellota archaeon | reverse complement strand
GGAATGAAGTCTTCTCTTTTAACTAACGCAAACGAACCTAAAATTTTTTTTGGAAAACCTTTTGTTTCTAGGTGCTTTAGGAGTTGTTCTTTTTTCATTTCAAATATTTGACTTATTATCTTGCCTATCCATTTATGTATGTAATGCGGATTTTAAATATATTCATTAGGTACATGAATGAGAGAAAAAGTAAGTTCTAAATTGTTTCTTTGGGGTTTACCCCGCAGCTCTGCTGCGATTGGGTTGTTAATTTGGCAAAGGATTATTTAGGATATCTTTCCAAGTAATTAATCACTTTTTTTAATCCAACCTCTGACTGATTATCTTACTTATACCGTCGTGCATGCTGACGCCGTAGAGGTTCGTTGCACGCGAGATGATTTCATCATTGTGCGTTATCACTATATATTGTCCGTTTTGCATATATCTATTTAAGAGATGTGCGAGACGTTCAGAGTTTCTTTTATCGAGTGCGGCGTCGATTTCGTCGAGCATGTAAAATGAATATGGGCTATATTCTTGAATTGCAAATATTAATGAGAGGGCGACGAGTGTTTGTTCTCCTCCAGACAAAGAACGGACGTCGAAGTATTTTCCGTGACCTGTTTTTACTACAATGCTTATTCCGCCTGCGAATGGGTCTTGTTTGTTTTCTAATTCGAGAAATACATTTCCTTTTGTGATTAGCTCAGAGAAGTTTCGTGAGAATAGCTCGTTGATACTATTTAAGGTCTGTAAGAGAGTTTTCTTTTTTTTGTTGTCTATTTCATTGATAATCTTCATAATGTCTTCTTTTTCTTTGGAAACAATCTCGGTTTTTTCTCTAATAGAATCGTATTCTTTCTTGATTGAATCATAAACTTCAAGAGAACGAAGATTTACTGTTCCAATTCTAAAGATTATTTCTTTTGCTTTTTCTAGACGTTGTATGAGGTTCTCCTTGCTTCCACTGATTATCTCAACATTTTGGAATTCAATTAATTCTGTTTCAAAGTTTTCAGTTTCTGCATTCACTCTTGCCCTTTCAATCTTAAACTCGTTTATTTCTCGCTCTATATTTTGAATATCATTTTGTTTTGAAAGAACTTCCGATTCTCTCTGTCTTGTTTTTGAATATATTAAATCCCTTTCTTCTATCATTTTCTTGAATCTCTTTGTCAAATTTTCTTCTTGTTTTCTCTTAAATGATAATTCCTTATTTTTTTCTTCAAACGTTCCTTGTAGAGCATTCTCTTTTTCTTTCAGTTCTTCCTCTTCTCTTAAAATCTGTTTAATAGAT
This sequence comes from Nanobdellota archaeon, assembly GCA_018830685.1. Classification (GTDB taxonomy): domain Archaea; phylum Nanobdellota; class Nanobdellia; order Pacearchaeales; family GW2011-AR1; genus ASMP01. The sequence continues at coordinate 2,142 of JAHJRR010000068.1, read as the reverse complement.
ATTCTTATTCTTTCAAGCTCTCTTTGTTTAAATGAAACTTCTGAAGATATTGTTTCTTTTGTTCTTAGGGATATTTCTTGAATCTCTACACTGAGTGTTTCGTACTTTTGTTCAACATTTGAATAAGAGCTTATTGTTTTATCTAGGTAGTTTTTCTTCTTCTCTAATTCGCTAATTTCTTTCTTTAGATTTTCTGATTTTTCCTGAATATTGATTATTTGTTCTTTCTTTTCGTTTATGTTAGAAATCTTGTTTAGATCGGTTTCCGTTTGAGATATTTTCTGAGTGAGTTCTTCTATATCTTTCGTAAGAATGTCCTTGTTTTGGTAAATATTGTTTAGTTCCTTATCTGCATCTTCTATATCTCTTTTCAATTTTTCAATTATTGGTTTAATTTCTTGTTCTATTTCATTCATGTGCCCCTGTGTTATTTTACTCTTACAAACTGGGCAGATATCTATTTTTTCTATCTTCTGAAGAAGCCTCTTTTGATTTTCAATTTCTGATTCGTTTATGGAGTTTATTTTTTCCAATTCCATTTCTCTCCTCATGATGTCGCTTAAAGTTTCTTTTTTCTCTGATAGAGAGGATTTGATGCTGTCGAGTTTTTTACTATTCGCTTTAGGATCAAAGACTCCTATCGATAGCGATTCTGTCTGACTTACAAGGATATCAGATTCGTGAATGTAGTTTTGGAAGAGGCGAATTTTGTCTTTGATTATCTCGCTGATGGAGTTTGCTTCTGAGCGCGTTATATAAAACTTTTTTCTCTGCGCTTCTAATTCTTCTATCTTCTTTTTTCTCTCATCTATTTCTTTTTTCTTTTTGTTGGGCGTTGGTGATTCTTTTTGTAGTTCATTTATTGATTTTTCAGATTCTTTTAATGAAGTTTTTAGTTCTTCTTTTTGATTGGAGATTCCGTCAAGTCGTGATTTGTAATTTCCGAGATTAACGTTTATTCCTGCGAGATCTGCTCTTAAGTTGGCTATATCTCGGTTCAGTTTTTCCTGTTCAACTCCCGTAGATTTCTGTATGTCCAGATTGATTTCGTTAATCTTTTGTCTTAATTCTCCCATCTCTCTTTCAATATTGGCTAGGACTTTTCTTACCTTTTGTATGCCTTCATCTCTTTTACCAATTTCTGAATTAATTCTTTCTGATTCTTTTTGACCTTTTTTCAAATCGTGTGTAAGAATGCTTGCTTTAAACTTTTTTATGTCGCTTTCTAATTTTTTGTATCTTAGTGCTTCCTGTCTTTCTCTTTCAAGATTATTTAAGTGAAGAGTTCTTTCTTTTAGAATGGAGTTTACTTCTCTTAGTCTGTCTTCCGTTTTTTCTAGTTCCTTTAGAGATTTTTCTTTTCTTGATTCATAGATGGATATGCCAGATACTTCTTCTAGGATACCTCTTCGTTCTTCTGGCTGCATTCTTACAAAGTTCTGAATTTCTCCTTGAAGAATTATATTGAATCCTTGAGGGTCGATTCCTGTTTGAGCTAGAAGGCTTAGTATTTCTTGTCTTGTCTTTATTACATTATTTATTTTGTAAAGACTTTGTCCGTTTTTTCTTACAATTCTTTTTATGGCTATTTCGTCGCTATCAAGAGAGAATGTTTTCTGAGAGTTGTCGAATACGATTTCTACAGATGCTTCTTTTGCTGGTGCTGCAGATTTTGTTCCCAGGAATATGAGATTGCTTGCTTTCGCTGCTCTTATTGATTTTGTACCGAGTCTTCCTAGGGCGAAACAGATTGCATCAGAAACATTTGATTTCCCCGAACCGTTTGCACCAAGTATGACATTTATTCCTTGAGTGAATGGAATCTCTGTTCTTCTTGGGAAACTTTTGAAGCCGTGCATCACCAACTTTTTGATATAAGTCATTACTAGGAATATGCAAAAGGGTTTTTAAGGATTAAGGGAATTGGGTTTGGATAATTTCTGCTTGCTGAATCTCGCAATTTATTGGTTCAAAATCGACTTCGTCAGATTTTTCACAATGACAAAAATGAATCTCCCAACGGAGCAGAGCTCCGGGGTATCAAATAAACGAGCTTAACATTAATTGACTCAAATCCCTCCCCTGATTTTTTATGTATTCTTTCATTTTCTCTTCCCCATAACCATCCCCAACAGTATCAAT
>JAHJRR010000067.1 GCA_018830685.1 Nanobdellota archaeon | reverse complement strand
TGTAGAGATAGATGTCTGGAACGAAGAGAAGGGCGTTTGGTTAGAACTCGGCGGAGCCGGAATTTTCAGACCAGAAGTCACCATCCCTCTACTTGGAGAAGAGATTCCCGTATTGGCATGGGGCCCTGGTTCAGATAGAATCCTCATGGATTACTACGGAATAAAAGATCTCAGAGAACTCTACAAGAATGATTTAACTAAACTAAGAAGAATGAAATTTTGGATGAAATGAAACTAACGGATATACTATTTTGGATATTAATCATCTTACTAGTTGGAGTGGGCATATACGCTCTGACAAGACCTTTATAAAATGGAAAAAATAAAATTAGAAGATGTTGTATTTAAGCAATCAGATGGAAGAAATTAAAAGTATGGTTAAAAAATAAAATGACAAACGATTGTATATTTTGTAAAATAGTGAATGGCGAAATTACTTCGGTAAAAGTTTGGGAAGATTCGAAGTATGTTGCGATATTAGATAGATTTCCAAACACAGAAGGAATGACTTTGATAATTCCAAAAAGACATTTTGACAGTGATGCCACCGACATGCCCAATAAAGAATATATTGAATTAATGATTGCTTCAAAAAGAGTTGCAAAACTTCTTGAAGAAAAACTGAATGTAAAAAGAGTTGCAATCGTTATGGAAGGTCTGGGAGTAAATCATGTCCATATTAAATTATACCCTATTCACGGCTTGGATGAAAAATTTAGTGAAATGTGGGCGAAGGACAAAATTTATTTTAATAAATACGAAGGATATATTTCAACGCAACTTGGTCCTAAAAAATCAATTGAAGAATTAAAAGAAATCGCAGAGAAAATAAAAAAATAAAATGGCAATCCTAACTATTCCAAAAAGAACTTTCGAGAAAGAAATAGGAAAACTAGATATTGAAATGCAGAATAAAATCGCGCAGTTCGGAACCCCTGTAGAAGAACTAACAAAAGACGAAGTGCAGATAGAAATTTTCCCAAACCGGCCAGATCTTTTGTCTTATCACAGATTCAAACGCTCGTTCCTCGCGTTCTTGGGTAAAAAAATAGGTCTGATTACTTACGAAATTAACAAGCCTGAGAAGAAATACGATGTACATATAGAATCTTCAGTAAAAGAAGTAAGACCCTATACGGCTTGTGCTATAGTTAAGGGATTGAGATTCAACGATGAAAAAATAAAAGAAGTAATGGATTTACAAGAAAAACTCCATCTCACTATGGGAAGAAAAAGAAAAAAGGTAGCAATAGGAATATACCCTCTTGAGAAAATAAAACTCCCAATAACATTTAAGGCAATTGAGCCAGACAAGATAAAATTCATTCCACTCGATTCAAAAAGAGAACTCTCTGGGCTAGAAATCCTTCAAAGAAATCCTGCGGGGAAAGAATACGCTCATCTTCTTGCAGGGAAGGCAAGATTCCCAGTGTTCTTAGATTCAGAGAACAACGTTTTAAGTATGCCTCCAATAATAAATTCTCAAATTTCTGGGAGAGTAATCGAGAATACCCAAGATGTGTTTATTGAGTGTTCGGGAATGGAAAAATCTATCTTGAATAAATGTCTAAACATAATTGTAACAAGTCTAGCTGAAATGGGTGGAAAAATATATCAGATGAATCTACATTACGGCAAAAAAGAAACAACCCCTAATCTCTCTACAGAAAAAATCAAAATCTCCCTAGAGAAAGTAAATAAAGTTTTAGGGCTGGAACTAAATGAAAAAGAGCTAAAGAGATTGATTGAGATGATGGGACACGGATATGATTCTAAAGGAGGAACTGCTGAGGTCTCTGCTTGGAGAACAGACATTCTACACGAGATAGATATTGTAGAAGATGTAGCAATAGCTTATGGATATGAAAACTTCATTCCAGAAATCCCGGATACTTCCACAATTGGAGAGATAAATTCTAAAGAAATTGTAAAGAAAAAAATCTCTGAAATTCTATCTGGGTTAGGAATGAACGAAGTACTCAATTATCACTTAACAGGAAAAGAAGATCAAATGGAAAAAATGAATGTCCAAGAGAAAGAATCTTTCATTGAGGTTGAAAAATCGAAGACAGATTACACAATTCTCAGAAAAACCCTTACACCACTTTTACTAAGAAACTTGGCAGAAAATATAGATTCTGAATATCCTCAAGAGATTTTCGAGATTGGGAAAGTTTTTAGTAATGAAGTGGGAACAATATCTGAGAAAGAATCTCTAGCGGTGGCACTCGCACCAGGGAACTTTACAAAGATAAAACAATCTTTAGAATACGTATTCAAATCAATCAATCTTGAAATATCCTTTAAAGAATCTGAGAATGTGCTTTCACACTTTATAGAAGGAAGAACTGCAGATGTCATAATGGGAGAAAAAGTCATAGGGCAAGTAGGAGAAATTCATCCTAAAACATTGATGAACTGGAAAATAAAAATGCCTGTATCACTTTTTGAAATTGACTTAAAGAAAGTTCTAGAAAGACAAATACAATAATCTTTATAAGTCTTAAAAAATAAATAACCAAAATGGTAATAGAAGAATACTCTAAAAATGGAGTTTCTGGCTTTATGGATGAAAGGAGAAATGTAGTGTTTTATAGGGCAATAGATGATCATTATCTAATTTATAGGCCTGATCTCCATAGGGAAGTTTGTGAAAATATAGCTTATTTATGGGATGCACAAATTTTAGACGGAGATACTCCAGAAGAGGAAATAAAACAAAAGGCTAGGAGTGTTCTTGAAGAAAAAGTGAAATCTGGTTAGGGCTTTCTTAACTATTATCTAATGAATGAATTTAGAGATTTATGGGCTAATCGATTTACTTTTTCAACTAATCTCGGATTTTTTCCTTGGATATATAGTGCTCTGCAAATTATATACCACCTAAGATACTCCCCTAATTGTTCTCATAGTATCCTTAATAATTAAATTTTTAATACTTTCATCCTACCCAAAATAACCTTTACTATCAACTTCTACATTATCCTCCCATTTGCTATCCACCTTTTTAATAACGCTCAAAATCTCTTTTTTTGTGAAGTTCCAAAAATCAAAATTATCTTTTATGAAATTAGCATCTCTCTCCTCGCTAAAATCCAAATCCAACTCAATAAATACAAGTTCTTTCTTCATAAAGTTCTTGTAAATGCCTTCCAATTTTTTCTTATCTTCGGGAGTAATCAATTTGATTAAGGAAAAAATAAACATCGGCGCGTTCACAGGATTCAGAATATTCTCAACAAATCGCATGTAATTCATAATCTTATCTACTATAAATTTCCGTATCTCTCTCAATAAAGTCTCAGTCTCAGAATCAGCAATTTTCTCAATATTAAATTCTTCATTAAGCACATTAAACTCTGGGAGACCATATTTCTCCTTAAGTTTCTCATAATCTTTTTTCAACATTTCCAGCCCAGAACATTCATCATCCATTTCTATCAAGAAACAACTTCTTTTATAAACCTAACTAAGCCTAGAAGAATCTTTTTATAGTCTATTTATAATAATCATCTATGCCTGTGTAGCTCAGTTGGTTAGAGCGCAACATTGGTAAGCAGAAAAATTTGCACAAAGATGTTGAGGTCCTGAGTTCGACTCTCAGCACAGGCTTCTGGGAAGTTATTTAAAGGAAAAAATATTAGAGTAAACATGAATATGGAGCAATCAAAGATATTGAGAGTTATTTTTTCAGTCGTATTGGTTATTTTTCTTGTATATGTTCTCGCTTTTACTTCAATTTCAAACCGGATAATAGATAAAATAGGTATTAGCTGGTGGTTGGGTATTTGTTCTATACTGCTCTTAGCAATTACATTTTTCTTAGTAAAGATAAATGGAGGAGATAATAATTTTAAATTTTCTGAAAATACATTTCCAGTGTTAATACGTAGTATAGCAGTAATTGCTCTTTTGTATATATGGATGGGGTGGATAATCCTTATTCCCCTCATATCATCGAAACCAAATATTTGGAATGATATAATCCTTTCATTGGTTATTTTAGTAATAGTATTTTTTACATTCAAAAAGTCCAATCCCTCTAAAAAATAACTTACATTTCTAAATTCAGCACAGGCTTCTGGGAAGTTATTTAAATCAAAAATCTTTAAGGGGAATATGATTAAATCTGGATGGACTAGACTTGCATTGTCCTCATTGGTTATTATTTTTTCCTTGATTCTTGTTAATGCATTTGCGACTCCAGCACTCACTCTTGGCTCATTTGGGTTTATGATTATCATTGTAGTTTTTCTTGCTCTCATAGGTCTTCTTTTATTAAAAATAAATGAGGGAAAAGATTTTAAATTATCTGAGAATAAACTTTCAATATGGATAATTGCTATAACTGTATATGCCCTTTTCAGTATTTGGGCAAAGTGGTTTTTTGCGATTCCCCTTGTATCGCCAATACCTGATTTGAATTTCTGGCGTGATGCACTTGTTTCACTAGTTGTTCTAGGCATTGGATACTTCTTCTTTAGAAAGATTAATTCTAATCTCCCCAAAAAATAACTCGTAATTCTAACATAAGCACAGACATCAATAAAAATTCAGAGAATAAGATTACAAAAATATTTTTCTTACTACTTCTTACTACGAGAAACCAATAAAACCATTAAAGCAATCAAGAACGAAAGAGAAACAAATCCTAAGATTATCGACGTAATTCCGAAGAATGTGGAAAATAAGTTTGTATTTGAAAATGTGTATAACAGGTAAGAAGCCAGAAACAAGATAACAAATAATACTAAATTTCTCCAAGCAATTCTAATTCTTGCGGGGAAAGAATCAGATTTATGTGAAACTGTCTTTCTAGAAACACCCTTCTTTTTAGTCACCCTTTTTTTCTTTGCCATTTTAATGAGATACTTTTACAAAGCAATTATAGTTTTTAAAATTATGTCTCGTCAGCCAGAGCCTGTAGCAAGTTCTCCTTCGGAATAATCATTTAAAGGCAACCATTGCGAATTCACAACATACCCTCCAATTTCAGAGCCCTGATCAACTACATTGCCTATCCATATTGAATACGCATCCATAAAGACCGCTCTGTCAGCCTGATCTCTTAGATTAAGATCACTATTACTCACTATAAAAAGTGCAGATATAAAAAAGAATTTAATTATTATTAAAAATAAAAATTTCATCCTCCAGTACTATTCGCTCCATCTCCCTTCCATTCTTGATTCACCGCATAACTAGAGACTTTAATAACATTGGAAGTGGCCTGCCCAATCCAAGCAACGTAAGTTTTCATCGCACCAGAAACGCCGTCAATCGTGTCTACATTAACTCCTTTGCCAGAAAATATAAGGAATCCTGTTAAAAGTAAGAAACCCACTCCCAACGCTATAAAGAGATAAGCTATTTTCGTTCTAAAGTTGTTCATACGAAGCGCTATCATTAGACCAATAAACGCCAAAGCACTAATAATCAGAAACACTTTTTCCATATAAGAAATAGCAATCAATTATATAAAAATCTTTCTAAAATCAATAAAAGTAAAGAGAGGTTAGACTAGACAGAAAGGAGGGCGAATCTGTTAAAAATTAAAAAAGCGCCCGCAAGGGCGCCTTAATCAAAATCATCATATAAAATTTCTCCGAAGATTGAGAGCTCCATATCAGACCACATCTTCATGTTCTGTCTGTTAAAACCCTTTAAGAATCCAAGGATGAAGACTTCTTCGGGGGTCAAATCTTCAAAGATTTGTATTTCTTCTTCCGAAACGAGTTGTTCTGTTTGCATCATTTTACCTCCTAACGGATTTAAAGATTCTGCTTTTAAATCAAACGCGAAGAAGTAATCCGTATTTTAAATTCGCAAGTCTTATAAACAAAATCGACAAGAAAGGGTATGGTAACGGGTTTGTCCTTCGGAGAATTCTATGGTATTGATTCTTTAATCGAATTGTTGATATTCGCTGTCTCTCTGCAAATTGCATATTACAGCAATAGAATTTATAAGATTCTCAAAGAAAGAGACTACAAACTCCTCTCTCTAGGTTTTCTTTTTATCGGCTTATCACTCTTATTCAAAATAATCTCTAATCTCACAATTCTCGAAAGAATAAAAATTGATGATCTCTACTTTTTAAATCATCTATTTCTTGAATTCGGAAGCCTAAGTATCACATATCTCTTAAGTTTCTCGATTTACAAATTTATGTATTTAATCGGATTCCTCTTCTTATTTGTTATGACAACAGAAATAAAAAATAAAAAGAACATTATCATGTATATCTACCTTGGAGCAGTCACAATATTCTTTAGCATATACTTCAATTCTCTCTTTCACCTCACAATTGCACTCACTCTAGCAATGTTAACCATGAACTTCTATGAAAATTATAAAAAAGTTATGAATAGAAATACAAAAACAGTTTTTTTGGCCTTCTTTGTGATGATGTTCGGGCATCTTTTCCTTTTGTTCTCTGAAGACTTGCCTCTCCTATACATTATTGGAAAAATTACAGTTCTCATAGGATTTGCATCGTTATTATTCAATCAGATTCAAATAAATAATGAAAAAAAGAACAAGATTGGAAGTCCTGAAGGACATTCTAGAACTTCTCGGAAAGGGAAAAGAGCTTAAGATAACCCATTTGGTTTACAAAGCAAATCTCTCAAGTAATAGCATAAAATCCTATATGGATTATCTTATTGAAAATAATCTAATTGAACAGATAAATAACAAAAAACGAAACACTTTTACAATAACTCCAAGAGGGATGGCGTTCCTAAAAGAGTTTGAAAAGATAAGAATATTCTCTGAATCCTATGGATTGAACAAGTTCTAGTATGTCCTAACACAACAAAATTTAAATAACACCCTTACTAAGATAAACAATGGATAAAGAAATTGGGAAGATAAACAAAGGAGAGTATCAAGGAACCGTAACGGATATAGTTGTAGGAATCAAAGAATACAACGGCAGGGTTGGTGTAGATATAAGAGAGTTTACGACGGGAGAGAGATATACTGGGCCAACAAAAAAAGGGCTAAGGATTCCTGCAGAGAGTTTCAAGGAATTTAAAGAGATGATCAATTCAATAAATGAAGGGGACCTCCGAGCAGACGCTGCCGCCCCAGAAGAACTCACAGAAGATGCTACTGACAAATCTGCAGAAAACTCAAACGAAGGCGAAGAGGATATCCCAGACTACTAATTTCCAAGGATG
>JAHJRR010000066.1 GCA_018830685.1 Nanobdellota archaeon | reverse complement strand
TAAAATGCAACCTATAAGAAAGAAAATAAGTGAGATGAGTTTTTCTTTGCTTAGTCCTGAGAAGATTAAGAAGATTTCTGTAGCGAAGATAGTTACTCCCGAACTTTATGATATTGATGGTTATCCGGTGGATGGAGGTCTTATGGATCTTAGGCTTGGGGCGATTGATCCCGGTGTTAGGTGTAGGACTTGCGGTGGTCGTTTGAAGGAGTGTCTAGGACACCCTGGAAGTATTGACCTTGCACGACCGGTGATGCATTTGAAATATGTTCCTGTTATTGAAATTTGTTTGAGATCTTTTTGTAAAGATTGTCATAGACTTATGGTCACGGAGAAAGAGTTTGAGAAAAATGCACCAAGCCAGAGAGTTAAGAAAGCGAAAGATTGTAAAAAGTGTCCCTGGTGTAATGTTTCTCAAGAGAGGGTTAAGGTTGATAAGCCTACAACTTTTTATAGAGGTAAGACAAGAATTTTCCCAATAGAGATTAGAGAGACTCTTTCGAATATTCCTGCAGATGAATTAGCTAAAGCAGGAATTAATCCTAAGGATTTTCAGCCAGAATGGGCAGTTTTGACTTTGCTTCTTGTGCCTCCTGTGACTGTTAGGCCAAGCATTATTCTTGAATCTGGAGAGAGGAGTGAGGACGATTTAACGCACAAGCTTTCAGATATTATTAGAGCGAATCAGAGACTTTGGGAAAATCTTAATGCAGGAGCACCTGAGGTTATTATAGAGGATTTATGGGATTTGCTTCAGTTCCATATAACGACATTCTTTGACAATACTGTTACGAGAATTCCTCCGGCGAGACATAGATCTGGTCAGCCTTTGAAAACAATTACTGAGAGAATTAAAGGTAAGGAAGGAAGAATAAGAAAGAACTTGGCTGGTAAGAGAGTGAATTATTCTGGAAGAACTGTTATTTCTCCAGATCCGTCGATGGATATAAACGAAGTTGGGGTTCCTTTTGAGATTGTTAAGATTGTTACAGTTGCTGAGATGGTTAACGATATTAATATCGATAAATTGAAAAATTTGGTCAAACAAGGAAGTGAATATCCTGGTGCGAATTATGTGATAAGACCAGATGGAAAGAGAAAGAAAATTACTGAGGAATTAAAGGATGAGATAATTGATGAGTTGAAGCCAGGTTATCAAGTTGAGAGGCACCTTCAAGATGGGGACATTGTTCTTTTCAATAGGCACCCTAGCTTACACAAGGGAAGCCTCATGGCTCACTATGTTAAGGTTCTGCCCGGAAAGACGTTTAGATTGCATCCTGCTGTTGCGACGCCTTACAACGCAGATTTCGACGGGGACGAAATGAATATTCATAGTCCACAGACTGAGGAGGCGAGAGCTGAGGCAAAGATACTTCTTGAAGTAAAGAAGAATTTAATTTCTCCGAAGAATAATACTAATTGGATTGGATGCATAGCTGATGCAATAACTGGAGGGTACCTTCTAGGGTTGAATGAGTTTTCAAGAGAAGATGCAAATCAGCTTTGTTATAAGGCAGGTATTGAGGCTAATTTTATTAAGAAGGTTGTTTCTGGGAAAGAGGTTTTCTCTAAGATTCTTCCAAAGATAAATTTCTCTAATGATTCTACAAGGATTGTTGATGGGGAGATTGTTAGTGGAATTATTGATAAGAATTTGTTTGGAGATGAGGATGGAGCTTTGATAAAAGTAATTGATAAAGAATTTGGAAGAACTGCTGCAGTTAAGGCAGTGAGGAATGCTTTTGATCTTGGGAGGTATTATTTGACAGATAATGGAATTACTATTGCTCTTGATGATTTTGATGTTGAAGAAAAAGTTTCTTTGGCGAGCGAGGAGATTGTGAAGAAAGCAGAGGATAAAACGACTGAGATTATTAGTGATTATAACAATGGGACTCTTCAGATTATTCAGGGAAAAACTCTAGAGGAATCAAGAGAGAATAAAATTTTGAGGGTTTTGAATGAAGTTAGAACGAAGGTTGGAGAGGTTGTTAAAAGGGAGTTCCCCGAGGATAATCCTGTTACATACATGATGAGATCTGGTGGTGGAGGAAGTGCTCTGAATATTACGCAGATGGCTTGTGTTGTCGGTCAGCAGGACCTTGAAGGGAAGAGAATCGATATTGGTTATAATAATCGGACGTTGTCTTTCTTTAAAGAAGGCGACTTGTCGCCTAAGGCTAAGGGGTTCATAAGAACGCCTTTCATAAAGGGTTTGAAGCCTGATGAATTTTTCTTTGGTGCAATGACTGGAAGAGCTACACTTATGGATACTGCTCTTAGGACGCCAAGGTCTGGATATTTGTATAGAAGGCTTGCTAATGCACTTCAGGATTTGAGAAGAGAGTATGATGGGACTGTTAGAGATAGTAACAATAGTATTATTCAATTTATCTATGGGGATGATGGTAAAGATGTTTCGAGATTGCATCTTGATAAGCAAGTTGAGTCTGCTGGAGAAGCAATTGGAATAATCACTTCACAGTCTTTCGGAGAACCTTCGACGCAGATGGTTCTTAGGACGTTCCACTTCGCAGGTGTTACAGAAATGCAAGTCACCCAGGGTCTTCCAAGACTTATAGAAATTTTCGATGCAAGGAGAAAACCTTCTTCCCCTAAGATGGAAATTACTCTTAAGAAAGAGTTCAATAATGAGAAAGATTCCTTGATTGTTGCCGAGAAAATTAAGGAGGTTCTTGTTAATGATATTGCTTCTGAGATTGATCTTGATTTCAGTAATAAAAAGATTGATGTTAAAGTTGACAAAGATGGAATGAGGCAGGCTCATATTACTCTTAAGAGGGTTGTTGAAAGATTAAACGAGTTAGGGTTTAATGCTAAGGAGAAATCCGCGGATTCGATTTCTGTAATTGTTTCTGATTCTAGTTTCAGAGAAATCTATCAGATGAAAGAAAAGTTGAAGAAGACTATTATTTCGGGCATTAAGGGAATCAAGCAGGTTTTGATTGTTAAGGTTGATAAAGATTACGTGATTATGACTCTTGGAACGGCATTGAAGAAAGTTATGGATATGAAAGAGATTGATCCTGATAAATTGGAGTCTAATGATCTTCATGAGGTTGCTAGTGTTTTTGGAATTGAGGCTGTTAGGCAGTTGATTATAGATGAGATTCAAGAAGTTTTGAATTCCCAGGGATTGGATATTGATAAAAGGCACTTGAAGCTTGTTGCAGATACGATGACTAATACTGGAGAGGTTAAGGGTGTGACAAGAATTGGAATCATTGCGCAGAAATCTTCGATTCTTGCAAGAGCGACTTTTGAAACTCCTGTGAAACAATTTGTTAATGCAACTATCAAAGGGAGTAAGGACCATCTTACAAGCGTGATTGAAAACGTCATTCTTAATCAGCCCGTTCCTATTGGAACAGGACTTCCTGGTTTACTTGTGAAGGTAGTTGGTCCGTTGGTTAAGAAGGAATCTGAGAAAAAAGTTGCTGAGAAAAAGATTGTCGAAGATGTTATTGATTAGGATTGGTTCTGAATCAACAATAGGTTTATAAAACAATTTCATCTTAGAAAATTTACACTATAAAAGAGCGAATATGGTTAATACAATTGATATGCAGGAAATTAGATATCTCAATTTATTTGAGAGAATTATGAAAGTTAGGACGAGATTTTGTTTTAGATACAATGAGGCGATTGTTTTCTGTGTGCCTAAGCCACTTGTGTCAAAATCTGTTGGAGAGAACGGGCGAAATATTAAGCAGATGAGTGAGATTCTTGGAAAGAGAATCAGAGTTGTTGCTGCACCGAGGGGAATTGAAGATGCTGGTTTTTTTATTAGGTCTATTGTTAGTCCACTGACTCTTAGGGGTGTTGAGATTAGGGGTGACGAAATTATAGCTACTGGCGGAAGTAATAAAGCGGCGCTTATCGGAAGAAATAAGAGACGGTTTTTGGAGATGCAGAAAATTGTGAAAGATTTTTTTGAGAAAGATTTTAGGGTTGTTTGAAGATTTTAAAGAATGTTTTACAAAATATTAATTCTATGATATAAATATTTATAAAATATCTAATGTAAATGGATATAAAATGAGAAAAGATTATCCAACATTTAGGGATCAAAAATTGAGTTCTTTGGTTGAACAAGTAAGAACTTTGGATAGCGTAATAGATGAAGAACAAAAAATTCTTAATAGTTTAAGAACAAGTAGCAATTTTACAGATGAAGAATTAAGGAACAGAACCTATGAATGGCTTGTGCATTACGAATTAAAAGTAAGATTTGAGGAACCTAAACAATTTGAATCATGGAAAAGGGGTCTTGATGTAATCGGATGGAAATATCATCGGGGAGAATATGTAGAAACAGAAGAGGAGGCTCGTCAAAGAATTAAGGATGCTAAAGGAGAAATAGCAAGTTCTCTTGGACAAAAAGTAAGGATAGATGATTACGGTAAAGAGATGGAAGGAACTGTAATCGATTACAATATAAACTGGGCTCAGATTACTAAGGGTAGATTTACAGGACCAGATGGAGGAAATATAATTTTTAAGGAAAAGAAACCAGATCATCAAGCTGATGGTTGAGAATAATTAATATTTCTTTTTTTGAAGATTTAGGCTCACTGAGCTCGCTTATTGATTTTCTCGGAACCAAATTCTGTTAGGGTTCTTCTCCGAGGAAAGATTTAATGCAGTAAAATCATAAATGTTTGTGCTTAATTTTTGTAATCTAATTTTTCAAAAAAGAATCCTTGGAGTTTAGCAAAGCACTCCGAAATATTTATAAGCATCCTGATATTTTCTTTGGTATGTCTTCAAAATTCCCTTTTACTTTTGACTTGAAACGTATCGGCCTAGAT
>JAHJRR010000065.1 GCA_018830685.1 Nanobdellota archaeon | reverse complement strand
GGTCCTTCTTTGGATTGTTTCTCTTGCAGGAAATATTCCTATTGGGAACATGGCTCATCTAGGAGGACTTATAGCAGGTGTTGGTTACGGAATTTATTTAAGACGTAAATATAAAAGAAAAGTCAATCTTATTGGAAGGTACTTTAGTTAATGGTTAGAAAAATAAGAAAAAAGGGATTGAAAGATTATTATTCTGAGAGCTGGAATTATATTTGTGATTCCAAGAGGTTTATTTATTTCATTGTTGGTTTTTTTGTTTTCTTTATGCTTGTTGGATTGCTTGTTCCAGTTTCTGGAGAGTTTGAGGAGAAGATTCTTCAGTATATCTCTGAATTATTAGCGATGACCGAGGGGTTGTCTCAATGGGGGCTTGTAAGATTTATTCTTTGGAATAATGTTCAGAGTAGTTTTTTTGGGGTCGTTCTTGGGATATTTCTTGGGGTGTTCCCTCTGATTTCATCTTTAGTGAATGGATATATTCTGGGGTTTGTTCTTTTAAGAGCGATAGAAGTGGAAGGCCCGTTGACTGTTTTGAGATTGGCTCCTCATGGGATTTTTGAATTACCTGCCTTGTTCATTTCTCTTGGTCTTGGATTAAAACTGGGTTGGTGGTTGATTACAGACCCCTTTCGTTTTTATTGGAAGAGACATAAATTGGTTTCTTTTCTCTTTATTTTTTCATATTTGATTACACTTGTTGTTGCTCTCGTCATTGATGATAAATTCAGGAAGAAGATGAAAAAATCTTTTGATTCTTTTAGAGAAAACTTCTGGAATTCAATCATCACATTTGTTTTGATAATTCTTCCTCTTTTGATTGTTGCAGCAATAATTGAAGGGACTTTAATTTTTTTTTCAGGATAGTTTGTCGAAGAGAAATCTTTATATACTTTATTTTCTTTTCTCTTCTGGTTTATTTAAACTAATAAAAGGAGGTTAAAATGTGGTATACTAAAACGGCTATAGTGTTGGCGAATCTTGGGGCTATTAACTGGGGATTGAATGAACTTGGATGGAATGCAGTTGATGAGCTTCTGAGTTTCGTTAGTTGGTTACCTATGGTTGTTTATTACGTTATAGGTCTTTCGGGACTTTATGGTATGTATAAGTTATTCAGCAAGTAATTTTGCTGAACTTTTTATTTTTATTTTTTTAATTAATTCTATTTCTTTATAATTTTTTAAGAAGAATTCTTTTTGGAAGTTTTTGTATAAGTTTTAGTTAGAGAAGTAATTTTCCAGAAGTGGTTCTACTTCTGCATCGCTGGAGAAATCTGTTCTGGGCAGTTTATCCATTTTTAGAGAGATTGCTAAAGGAATTTTGCTTCCTGATTTCTTTGCAATATCTAAAAAATGTAAAGTGAGTTTATTTACTAGTCCCGAGTTTCTTAAAGTTTCTCTTATGTCTAATAGGTTATTTAGATAATCTTTTTTGGTTCTAGTTTCTTTATATTTATAGTATAGTCTGATTAATCCCTGAGAGCGATCTGCCAACTCATGGTAATGCTTAGAATATTCTTTTTTTCTGAGATTTAATATTTTATTCTGTGCAGCATAAATGGGGATTTGCATTTCTGTTGAAATTAATCTTTCCTTTAACTCTGGAGATGCATAATCTAAAAGACCCATTTTAATTACTCTTCAAATCGTTAAGTCCAAGAAGTATTAAGAGAATTGAGAGCATTGCAACTAGCCAGAAAATTCCTCCCTTGAAGAAAATCCATCCTGCGTGAAGAATATTTAGGTCCTTTCCGAAGATTATCCAACCGTACGTTGCAGATGCCCATGAAAATACAATTAATCCTATGAGAAGTATTAATCCAAGTAATAGTTCCACCCATTTGTTCATTGTATTCTTATCTTGGTGTTTATGTTTAAAAAGATTATGATGTTGGATGCTATACTTTTTAATATACTTAAGAGAGTTAATCTCTATACTTTTCTCTTTGGGGATTTGGTTGTTTCCATTTAAGGAATGAAGGGCATTCGGCAGGAGATTTAGTAAATTTAGTAAGTTCTCCTTGAGATTCCAAGGGATCATACCATTCTCTTTCCTTTAATCTATATTCTGATTTCTCTGGAAGGAAATGTTTTATATTTATTGAAGTATAATTAAAGTAAGAATTGTCTTTTCTTTTTTGAAATTCCACGTATTCCCATATATCTTTTTTGAAGATAGGTTCCAGTTCCTTGCTGAATAGTCTTATTTTGTGTCCGTCTCTTGTATTTCTGAGTATTAAATTAGGATATACTTGTGTAAAAAAGAAACTTAACGTCATTTCCTTTTCTGAATATAAATCAAGAGTATCATTTATTTCCATAAAATCTTTTTTTTCTAATCTCTCGTCGGCGTCAAGGACGAGTATGTATCTTGTCTTTGTTGGTTCCATTGACCTATTTCTTGATTTGGAATAACCTTCAAATTCATGATGCATTACTTTTAAGTTTGAATGATTTCCCCGAAGCTCTTTTAATTTTCCTTTTGTTCCGTCTACAGAACCGGTGTCTAATACAATTGCTTCTTCAACAAAAGGCACAGTGGATTCTATGAAATCTTCTATTCCCCCTGCCGGATTTATCATTTCATCTCGGACGATTGCACAAAGAGTTGTGTCATGTAATAGAAGATTTTTCAATTTTCCTTTTCTTTTTAGGATATTTGAAATTTCCATTAAAAATGGATTTTACGTAGACTTTTAAATTTTGTTGTGTCTGGCTTTGTTGAAACAGGAGAATTTAAAAACAGGTTTGACTGTTTTTTGTTATGGACAGAGAGTTTGTATCAGAAAGTCTTGCGATTCCAATTTTTTTTCGTTAGTTTTTACTCTGTTCTCTAATTTTATCAAAATGGAAGGACAATTAACTATAATTGATTTGCATGAATGTGATAAGGATTTGGTGAGAGATAAGATAGCTTTGGCTCGGTTTTGCAGAGAGCTTTGTAAAGTAATAAAAATGAATGCTTGTGGAGAACCTTTTATCAGAAAATATGGAAAGGGAAATTTAAGAGGCTATACTGCTATTCAGTTGATTGAAACAAGCAACATTGTTGTTCATCTTGACGAATATGAATTTAAAGTTTTCATTGATATTTTCTCCTGCAAGAATTTTGATGAGAGAACCGCCGAAAAATTTTCTAAGACCTATTTTGTGGCAGGCAAATTAAAGGCAAAGACAATTATGAGAAAATGAAAAAAGTTAAGGGATTGAAGTTGGAGAAAGGAATGAAGGTTTCCGAATTGGTTGCAGGGATGGGGGATGTTGGTTTTGGAGCAAGGAATGTTTCAAGGGCTTCGGAAATTTTGAAAAAGATGAAGATGGACAAGGATTGTAAGGTATTTTTTGGGCAGGCGGGGGCGATGGTTCCTGCAGGAATGAAGTATGTTCTTTTAGATATTCTTGATTTTACAGATGTTTTTGTTTGCACTGGTGCAACGCTGACTCATGATTTAGTTGAAGCTCTTGGATTTAATCATTTCTTTGTTGATTTGAAGAAGGGGATTTTTGATGATGAGGCGTTGAATAAAAAAGGAGTTGATAGGATTTACAATGTTGCTATGCCAAATAATGTTTATGAGAAGATGGAGGATTTTTTTGAAGAGAACTGGGATGGTTTGAAAGAGTGTAAGACCATAAAAGAATTTTTGTGGAAATTGGGAGAGATTTGTCCTGGGACGGCCGAAGATTGCATACTTAAGAAATGTTATGAGAAGAAGATTCCTTTGTTTTGTCCTGCACTTGCAGATTCTGGGATTGGTTTGATGATTTGGGGAAGGAAGTCTGCGGGGAAGAAAATATTTATAGATGCGTTTGAAGATATGAAAGAGATAATTGATATTTCTTGGACGGCTAAGAAAAGAGGAATTATTTATGTTGGTGGAGGAGTTCCCAAGAATTTTATTCAGCAGAGTTTGCAGTTTTCAAAAGGGGCTCAGTATGGCATTCAGATAACGACGGATAGGGCGGAGCCGGGTGGGAGTTCGGGAGCGCCTTTGAAGGAAGGAATTAGTTGGGGGAAAATGGAAAACGATGCCGAGTTTGTCGATGTTAATTGCGACGCGACGATTGCTTTGCCGTTGATTCTTGCGGGGGCGGAGTGAAGGAGAGTTGAGAAAGATTAATAAAGTGTTTTTATAGTAGAGGGAAATGAGAAATAGACTGCCCTTGGAAACAGAATTGGAAAAAAGACTTCCTGAAGTTGGAATTAACCTTAGCAAAAGAATTTATCGTGAGCAATTAGAAGAATTTGCTAGAGAAGATGATGAGATTGACGAAATGTTAGGATTGGGAAATTTAAGAAACCAGTATGGTAAAGTTGTTCATGGAGAGAGTAAATTAAAGACGCCTGAAGAAAGATTATTGGTTTTCCTTTTTGGTTCAGAGAAATTAAGTGAAACTCAAAGAGAGTTATCACATGATCGCAACTTAATTTTTAAACGAACAGGAATTAGGATTCCGTGGAACTTCACATACGAATTCAGTAAAGAAAATGAAGAGACTAAGAACTGTGAATGGGTAAATATTTATTATAATGGCGATTGGATTTTTTATGGTGGAAACGGATACTTAGATGGTAGAACTGTCGCAGAAAGTTGTATTATTGAGGGCAAGGACCATCCTCCTTTTGTTTGTGAAGGAGCAAAAAATCTAGAATCTTTAGATGGAAAACTTTGGAATCCAAAAATTATAGCAGATAATATCATAGAACTTATTAAAAAAGGAAAAGATAGATTATAAAATGCCAGAAAATTTAATAGAGAAATTAACAAACATACATATTGAAAATACTTATGGACAAGAATATAAACTAAAAGGTACTGGAAATTTTGATGCTGCTAAGGCAACCTTGGGTTTAACAAAAGATTATATTAATACCATTAGGAAAGAAGGAGAAAATAGTCCAGATGTAGGGTTATTTTTATCTTATAATGCAGAACATTCTAAAAACTGTAAATTTTTAGCTAAAGGTTTAATAGAAAATGATGAAGAGTCGTTAAGTAAAATCTTTGGTTTTGCACAACAATATATTTCAGTTATACATAAGTACGGAGTGAACGCTGAGGAAACAAAATCTTTTTTAGAATACTCATTAAATGAAGATGAAAAATTAGAAGAACCTTTGTTTTTTATCTTTAATGCGTTCAGAATTTCCAAAATAAATGTGGATTCTAAGTTAAAATTATTGGAGACAACAGTTAGAAAAATAAAAAAAGAAGAGGGGATAGAGGGAGTGGCTAGGTGGTGGGCTGAATCTTGGACATTAGGACAGGGGGATGAAAATCTAGAAAATAGGGCAAGGATAATGTTTCAATCTATGGCAGGGGAGATTACTGAAGAGGAAGCATTGAGAGAATTAGGCGAAACTGAATGGGAGTATGGAGAGGGTGAGAGAAAGAGTGAATTATTTTGTAAGTATATTGACTTAGTAAATAGTGAAAAATTAGGGGAAGCCACTAAACTAAAATATTCTCTTTCAGAAGGAGATGAAGATATTAAAGAATTAATGGATTTTTATGATAATCTGAGGTGGTCTTATTTAACGCGTGATGAAAGTAATGAAGAGGATTGATTTGCAAAACGCTTCGCTAGAATTAATTGATGAAGCCATGCAAGTTCATTTATATCTAAGAAGTTTTTTAACATGAGTATTCTACCTAACATTTCTCTGCACAGAGCTGTCGGAATCTTTTAATACCTCCTCCTGTTTTTAAAATCATGTTGACTAAAAAACAAGTTTCTGAAATTCGCGAACATCTTCAAAGAGCACAAAATCCAATCTTCTTCTTTGATAATGATGCTGATGGGGTTTGTTCTTTTTTGTTGCTTCAGAGATATCTTGGTCGTGGTAAGGGTGTTCCGATAAAATCATTTCCAGATGTTGCTGAAGAGTATTTCAAGAAAGTTGTTGAGTTCAAGGCGGATTATATTTTCTTTTTGGATAAGCCGGTTATCTCAAAGGAATTTTTTGATTTAGCAGAAAAGTCTGGAGTCAATGTTGTATGGATTGATCATCATATGATTGATAAAGAAGATGTTCCTGATTTTGTTTATTACTATAATCCGTTGTTTAATGAATCGAAGAGCGATGAGCCTGTTACAGCACTTTGTTATCAGATAGCAAATAAGACTGAAGATTTGTGGATTTTAGTTGCTGGATGTATCTCTGACAGATTTGTTCCTCCAGAATATTCTGATTTTGAGAAAAAGTATCCTGATCTGGCTCTTTCCTCGAGCGATTCTTTTGATATTTATTATAAATCACAGATAGGAAAAATTGCGAAAATAATCAACTTTGGGCTGAAGGATAGGACCACTAATGTTATGAATATGATTCGGTTTTTTTTGGCGGCAAGTAGTCCGTATGAGGTTCTTGAAGAGAGTTCTGGAAATCAGACGATGTATTATCGTTACAAGCAGGTTGATTCAAAATATAAGAGGCTTCTTAAGAAATCGATTTCTTTTGTAGGGGAGGGGAGGATGATCTTTTTTCCGTATGGCGGTGACTTAAGTATTAGCAGTGATATTTCAAATGAATTGAGTTATCTGTTTAAAGATAAGATTGTTGTTGTTTTGTACAATAAAGGTTCTAAAGTTAATATTTCCATGAGGGGTAAAGGGGTTAGGGATATTTTTGCACGTGCGATAAAAGATATTGAGGGAGCACGTGGAGGTGGACATGAAAATGCTATCGGGGGTCAGATAAATTCTAAAGATGTTGAGAGGTTTAGGGAGAGGTTGGAAGAATTGATTGGATGATTTTACCTTAAGAATTCTGTTCTTTTGTTTTTGTCAGAGATTATATTAAGAAGACCATCTGAACATTTTCCAAGGAATACTTTTCTATTATGGCTTGTTAAAAATTTAGCGCAATCCAGTTTTGATTTTAACCCGCCGGAACCGCCAGTTTCAACTTTTAAATTATCATAATCTTTTTCTTGGTAAAATTTTGTTTTAGTTAATTTTTTCCCGTTCCTGATTAGTTGGCCTTTCTTTGTTAGGAAGACTAATGTATCAAAGTCTAATGCAATCATTAATTCTTTGGCAAGACCATCATTATCCCCAAAACTTAATTCTTTTATTGAAACTACATCATTTTCATTAACAATTGTGATTGCATGATTTTTTACTCTGTTGTATGTGTTCTTGATATTTTCAAGACTTTCTTTCTCTCTCAATTCTCTTGATGTTAAAAGAAACTGTGCTATTTTAAGATTAAATTTCCTGAAAAATTTGCTATATTTTTCAAGGAGCAATATCTGTCCCACTGCTGCTTGTGCCTGTTTTGTTCCAATTCCCCCATACTCCTTAATTATATTTTTGCCGCAACCAACAGCTCCTGAAGAAACTATAATTATTTCCTTTTTTTTATCTCTCAGTCTTGCAATATCTCTTGCTAGTTCTAAAATAAATTTTTCTTTTACCTCATTTTTATCGGAATCAAAAATTGTACTCGTGCCAACCTTTACAATTATCTTTTTATATCGATTGAGAATGTATCTAGAATGAAAACTACAAGTATCTTTATTGGATATTAGGAATACAATCAGACTTTTCTAAGCCAGCAATTTTGCTCTCCATAATACTTTTTTCAAGGAATTTTATTTTTTAAATATTTGTATTGAGGTGGTTTTGTGCGCACGGTAATTTCTCATCAAGATTTCTTAATTGAAAAAGAAATCCACTGCCTTTAGGCGGTGGTGAGCCGAACAAGATTTTCATTATCTTGAATTTTGCACTCGTTGGTCGCCTCTCGAGTGGGTTGACTCAGAAAACAGACTCTGTCAAGTTTTCTTCGCTGATGAAGAAAGTTAATGTGGTAAAATCATACAAGTTAATTTTTATTTACTGAGACACGATTATTTATTTTTT
>JAHJRR010000064.1 GCA_018830685.1 Nanobdellota archaeon | reverse complement strand
ACGCACATAGTGTTTCTGGAAATATAATTCCTGTTCGCGATTCGTATGGGGAAAGGATTCAATTCGCAATTTCGCACGACACATTGAATTCAAGATACCGTCTACCACAAAATCGCTCACCCTGACAAGTCACCCTCTTCTGAGATACTTACTCACTTCTTTCGCGAATTGATTAAAATTACAACAACAAATATCCCCTTAGAACTCATAGGGTTTCATTTGTTAATAACAAAATAATTCGTGAGCCGAAGGCGAACGCATTTTTATTTAACCCAAAAAATTTCATCCCAAAACCTCCAAGAGTTTCTTTCTCCCACTCATACCCGATTTTATTTTTACCTCTTTCTTAAAATGCTTCTTCAACAATCTCAAGAGTTCAACATTAGCCTTCCCCCCTTCAGGAACAGATTTCAAAAAGACAACATACCCTCCAGCCTCCTTAACAACCTCTTGCCGACCAGAATGAGGTTTAACTTTAACACTTATTATCATCGAGTAACAATCTCCAACGCATCACCGCTCTTTAATTCGTAATTTTTTCCAAGCGCCTTCTTCGTCTTCGCATCAATCGCTTTTATGAAATTATTACCAAAGTCCGTATGAAGAAAGAACGCAAAGTCCAAGGCAGTAGAACCTCCAGGCAAAAGGAAACAATCGGGAAGAATATTCCCTTTACTATCCCTTAATTTATTTGCGCTCGCAGGAAAAATATAAAGATACTTTAACAAATCAAATACTGCAGAATTCAAAACACTCTGCACCCCAGTGCCCTCGTCAAATCTATCAAGAACATTTTCCCTTATGCTATTCAAAGCCTGCTCTTGCTTATCATTCAAATCCCCCTTAATCTCAAAATCCCTCTCCCCAGGAACATAATTAATTAATCCAGATTTATCTGCTTCCCTCAAAGCTAATTCAGAGTCTGCAGAACACGGGACAATCATCAGCTCAGGAAAATCTTTCTTTAACTTTTCATAATTTTCCCTCCCTTTTTCAAGATCAACTTTATTCGCAGCAATTATCATCGGCTTACCATTCCTCCTTAATGCCGAAGCAAATTTCATCAAATCATCAGAACTCCAGAAACCAGCTTTCTTCGGCAAACCAACTTTTAAAAGAACCCTCTTCACATCCTCCTCGGTAACCTTCAACCCAGAAAATTGCTTAGCAACAGAAGGAGCAAACTCTCCCTCCTGATCAAGTCTCCTAGCAAAACTCTTCCATGCTTTATTCAATATATTAAAAAACCAATTGTCAAGCTCACGATCTAAGAACTCAATATCTTTTGCAGGATTATAATTCTCAACGGGTTTTCCTTCAGAATCTGTCTTTCCAGAACAATCTACAACATGTATAAAAGCGTCTGCCTGTCTCAAATCATCAAGAAACTGATTTCCAAGACCTTTTCCTTCACTCGCCCCAGGAACCAAACCTGCGACATCCATCATCTCAACCGGAACAAATCTCTTTCCATTAACACAAAATCCGTGACGAGGATTACATTTCACGCCAAAATGAGTATCAATACAATTAACTTTGACATACCCAACACCAGTATTTGGCTTTATTGTTGTAAACGGATAAGAAGCAATCGCCACATCTGCGAGAGTCGCAGCTTTGAAAAAAGTCGATTTCCCCGCACTTGGTTTCCCAACAAGACCTATTAACATCTTCTAAATTTCAAGATTGAACTTTGTTTATTAAATTATTGTTTCTTTTTATGATACAATTTAAGAATATAAATGCAATCCAACTCTTTGAAAAATTCGTAAGAAAGCCGAAACGGTTTTACATATAACTCACGAATCCCTTTTCGCCCATACCTCATCGGTTTTCCCACTTCAGAGTTTGCTCTTATTTTTTCTATTTGCTTCAAAATTCGCTTTTTCAAAAGATTATCTTTAATTCCAAAAAATACAGATTTAAATTCTGCAGTAAAAGTAATCTTCATCATTTTTTCATTTCTTTTATAAAATCGTCAAAATCCATAGTTATTCCTTCGCCCGCATCAATTTTCTTGTATGCTTCTTCAGTCCTTCTTGCAAACTCAAGATCTTCCTTCAACTGCTCATCAATTTCAGATGCCTTCTTAAGAATTATTTTATCTCCTTGCCTTATCAAAAGAATCTTTTCTCCCTCGACAAATCCATCCCTAATATTCAAAGGAATAACAATTTGACCTTTAGAGCTAAGTCTTGTTATTTCAACATCCATAGTAAGACAAATCTTACTGACTATTTAAAACTTCTCACTGCATAGTCCCAGGAAACTGTGGGAAAAAGTCACCCTGCTGTTGAGGTGCAGATGCAGAACTCTCCGATTGAGAAGCTCCAGACTGTCCTCCTTCCCTATCCTTAATTCTCTTAATTATAAAGAAGATTATCAATCCAACAACTATCAGTAACATAATAATAATTATGAATAAAATTATTTTTCCCAAGATACCCGAAATCTTTCTCTCAACGACAATAAAGTGAGCACTAGAAGGAGCAACCCCTCCAGAATAAATAAGATTCAGAGCAATAACATAATCTCCCGGAGGAAGTGTTCCCGTATCAAAATCCCTCTTCGCCTCAATATAATCTTCAATCAAAAGCGTTTCACTCTTCGTTAAATAAGTTCTACCCGCATAATCTTTAATCACAAAATCAAGAGTCACATCAAGCCTTGCAGGATCTCCCATTGGAATCAGAGTTACAAGTGTATTCAGTTCCTCTCCCTGACTAACAGTATAATCATTATTAAGAACAACTATGTTAGAGTCAAAAAGAAGCAAAAGTGTCTTTACGTTCAACGCAACAGATACTACTTTACCTCCGATGATTATTTTCCCCGTATAAACTCCTGCCGAAGCAGGGGCGGCAAACGTCACCTCCAAAATAACCGTCTGCGACCCCGAAATAATCAAACTCTCACCTCCAAGGATAACCATCTCATCAAGTTCTAGCTGGCTAACAGAAACAGTTTGCTCCGTCTCAAGAAGATTCGTAACACTTATGTTCGCCCTAACAACAGTATCCACTTGCATATCTATATTAAGCGTAGTCGGATTAACCGCGACAGTTACAGCAGTCGTAGTTCCACCAGTAGTTCCCCCCGTAGTTCCTCCATCGTCTCCTCCATCCCCAACGACAACTGCAGGAACAGGAGGAACAATCCCAAAGAAAGAGCCTCCAACAGAACCTCCAACATTTACCATGACCTCCTGGCTAACGCCAGAGTTTAAAACAATCGTATCTGCACTAACAAAAGAGACAGCACAAACTACACCCACAAAAAACAAAGGTATCAAAAACAATCTCAGCCCCCTCTTCATCATCATATCAATTAAAAATATTTAATAAACGTTACTAAAGAGGTTCAATCAACTAAATTCCCCTGAATAAACAGCCCTCGCTGACGCTCGCAATTAACCGCGAATCCGCTCTGAACTATTTAATCACAAGGAAATTAGACAAACATCTCCTTTATGATTTTACTAAATTATCTTCTTACACCAGTGAACAATTGAGCAAAGCCAATTGTGAGCTAAATAAATCGCGAGCGAGCAGAGCTCGCTTTAACTTTCTCCTCCATCTTCCCCTTCCGCTTCCTTCTTCTTCCTATACTCCTCAATCCGCTTCTTATTCTCAGAACACTCTGGATTGAAACAAAACTCCCAAGGCCTTCGGCCTTTTGACAAACGCATCAATTTAGGAAAACCACAATCATCACAAATCTTGTCCGTCTTTTTTATAGACCCATTCGGAGGCAACGAAAAAGTATTTTTACAATTTGGATACGCATCGCACGCAACAAAATACCTCCTCGTCTTTTTTGAATAAGTAACTCCCAAACTACCCTTCTTGCACAACGGACAAATATTCAGCTTGTTAGCTTCCTTCTGTTGCTCTCTCATTTCCACATTCGCTTTCAAAAGTTCACTACCAATTTCATTCTCGCCCCTACCAAACTGACTAAGGATGCTCGTTATAGTTCCCGCCGCTTTCTTCAGAACCTCTCCCTCTTTCTCAAGATAACCCTTATCCAATTTCTGCATACTTTCCATCTCAGTTTCAAAATCACGCGTCAACCCCTCGTCAATTATAATCGGGGAGTGTTTATCGAGAGTCTCAATTAAAGACATTCCCAACGCTGTCGCCTTTATACTCTGGTCCTGAATATATCCCCTATCATAAAGTGTCTCAACAATATTCGACCGCGTCGCCTTCGTCCCAAGATTCCTCTTCTCTAACTCAGAAATTATCGAAGCCGGCGAATACCTCTTAGGTGGTTGCGTCTTCTTGCTCTCCGTCCTAGAATCGATAACAGAAACTTCCCCCTCCAAATCAGGAATACTCTCCTCTTTCACACGACCGGGATAAACACTTAACCAAGAGGACTTTTTAATCGAAGAGCCCTTCTTATTAAAAATCAGAGAATCAACATCAACAGTTATCTTCTTATTCTCAATAATCGCATCGTCCATGAACAAACAAAGAAATCTTTTAACAATCAAATCATATATCTTTCTCTCGTTATCGTTCATTGCATCAGCACCATGTTCTCCAGTTGGATAAATCGAAGGGTGCGCGGGATCCGACTTTTTTCCTTCAAGAGGTTTCTTCTTAGTTATCAAATTTCCTACATTGTAAGTTTTAGAAAGAGTACTAAGAATCTCACCATAATTAATAGACAAAGGAAGTTTCTGGCTAGAAGTTCTCGGATAAGAAATCAAACCTGCAAGATACAAACTCTGTGCAGCGGCCAAAGTTCTAACAGGCGTTATCCCAAAAAGTCTATACGCCTCCACCTGTAAAGTCGTCAAATTAAAAGGAACATTCGGCGGAAGACTCTGCTCTTTCTTCTCGGTCTTTGCAACGCCAGTCTTCCCAACAATCCCTTCAAATTTCCCAAGCTCCTTCTTATCAAAAATATCTTTAGGGTGAACTAACTCAACCCGTTGTTCCTTCTTATCTTCAACATTTACAAAAACCTGCCAATACGGCTCCGATTTAAATGATTGTATCTTCTTCTCTCTCTCAACAACAAGATTTAAGGCCGGACCTTGCACACGACCAATGGACATTATCCTGAACTTGCCCGTAGATTTTATCGCTTCCATCAAAGCTCTCGAAAGATTAATTCCATAAATCCAATCAAGATAGTGTCGCGTCTCTCCGGCAACAGCCTGTCCCCAATTAATATTATCAGACTTAGAATCATAAGACTCATTCAATTCCTTATCCGTCAGAGTGGAGAATCTCATCCTAGAAGCATCATTCTGCCCCGCAACAAACCGCACAATATTCCACCCAATAACCTCTCCTTCATTATCATAATCCGTCGCCACCGTAATCGTCCCGGCTCCCTTAACAAGCTTAGTCAAAACATCATAATACTTCTTACTAAAATCATTATTTCTAACAAGATAATTAGGAACCCATGCAAGTTCGAAAGACGGTTTATATTTCCCCGGATTTGGAGTCTTCTGTGCTAAGGTGAAAAGATGTCCAACCGCACAAGCAACAATAATCTTGTTCCCCTTCCTGTCAACTTCATAGTAAGGAACACTAGACACAGCTCTCTTAACAGATTTCCCCAGAGCAGAAGAAATTTTCAATGCCGCTTGCGGCTTCTCAGTGATAATCAGCTCATAACCGCCATCTTTCAATTTGACTTTCGGCGCTTCAAATTTAACCCCTGCCCTACTATTCCTTCTTGTTTTTGATTTAGAACCAATCTTCTTCCGAGTCTTACGCGCAACAACTTTCTTCCTAATCTTCTTAGGCTTATCTTCAACAACATCATCCAAAAAACGCGGGTCGATAGTTTTATGGGATTTCTCAATAGCATTTTTCAAATTATCAGAACTAACCGGAAAAAAACCTTCAGCTAATCGCTCTTCTTTAGATTTTGTCTGTTTTCTAGGCATCATGAATAAAGGAAACAAGAGTTTTATAAAGTTTGGTAGAAACAGAAATTTGTTTAACAAGAAATTCCTGTTAATATTCAAAAGTAATGCCCATTAATCTGCGCTTGTCTGGTTAATATTCGTATTAATCTGCGAACGTCAGCGAGCAAGTATCTCTTTATTTGAGAAATCAAAAGATTCATACTTCCTAAACAAGACTTAGAAACGGCAAATATGCCCCTCACTTAAACAAAGGTGTTACCATTTTAGAATTAAAAAAGGTAAAGATTTAAAAACGCTTATGGGATATATATTTTACAGAATACAGTTTCAAAAAACTTAAAAATTAAAACTGTAAATAATAAACAATGAAAGAAAATTTTGACATATTTTTTAGGAGAAAACCGGCACTCATGCTAGTTTCTCTAAAGAAAAGCACGAGGATGAGATATGGGAGTCTTCTCGCTAAAGAAGTTGATTGCACATACAGCCACGCAGTAAAAATTCTACAAACACTTGAAGTACTTGGACTTGTTGGATTCGAAAAGAGAGGTAGGATAAAAATAATCAAACTAACGAAGAAAGGAACAGAGGTCGCAGACGCGATTGAAAATATTCAGAAATTAGTAAGATAATTTTTCTTAAGAAGACCAACTCACAATTTGGACTCGTATGATAACCCCAAATCACAAATTAGCCATACTGATTTTACAGCATTAACTTTATTTTACGAAGAAACTTGGCAAAGCCAGTTTCGTAGTCAAGTAAATCGCGAACGAAGTGAGCACTATTCCTTTTAATCAAACAAAAATTTATAACCTATATACTCTAGAATGTATAATGGTATTTAAGTGGATTCAAAAGATTCATCTGAAAAGGGGTGTCTTGCATACGCAACTAGGAATCCCTCAAGATAAAAAGATTCCTATAAGCCTTCTCAATAAAATAATTGCGGCAAAATCGGGAGACACAATTACTAATCCCTCAAAACTAGGCAAAAAGAGGATAAAAGTTACACACATTCTTGAGAAGAGAGCAAATCTTGCAAAAAATCTAAAAAGTATTTCTAAAAAGTAAAAATGGCCCCGATGGGATTTGTGGGTCGCTACGCTCTCCGTCGTCCGAAATCTGATTTCGAACGAAACCCCAAGGGGTTCAAATCTCTTATGGCCCCGATGGGATTTGAACCCACGACACCTGGATTTCTTCACGACACGTTCTGGAAGAACGTAAGGATACACATCATTGCATAAGAGTCCAGTGCTCTAACCAAGCTGAGCTACGGAGCCATGATTATATTATCAATAAGTACTTTTTTAAATTATTCTTTTGTTACTAATCTATGTCAATAAAATTCTGTCCAAAGTGCAAGAGTGTTTTGATTCCTGAAAAAAGGGGGGAGGGATTTGCTTCTAAATGTTTCCATTGCGGATTTGTTTTGAAAGGCGAAAAAACTCCGTTAATTGAAATGGAGAAACTTCCTCCGAGGAAAATTGTCGGAAGAAAAATATCTGAAATGAGAAATGAATTTGCTACATATAATCATAAATGCCCAAAGTGCGGATTCAAAAAAGCACAGATTATAGATATGGGAATTTTCTATTCTGATGAAGATAATTTAATTCTGTTGAAATGTGGAAAATGTGGTTGGTCTGAAAGATTAGGAAAGATTAGTTAATTATCGATAATCTCTCCAAGTCAAACTACACTTCGTACACTTGAAGAACTTAGTCTCCGTTTCGTCAGAAGCACGCGTTTGCATTGTCCAGAAATAAGCTTTCTTGCTCCCGCATTTCACACACTTCTCATCTAATTCAACAACAGGATGAACCTCAGACTCCTTATCGGATATAATATCAATCTTCTTTTTCTCTCCAATCGCCTCAGAAGTTTTCAACTTTAGCTTTCCCTTGACTGAATACCTACAACGAGGACATCCATCGTTCTTCTTCTTATGAATCAAAACCGCGCCACATTTAGGACAGAATTCCATTTGAACTTTTTATTTGAGAGAACTCTTGTTTAAATAAGTTTCTTTTACGATTAACTGCAAAAACCCCTCTCCGCAACAGGACGTTTCCATTCATACATCAAAAGTTTCATCCACCCGGCATAAGGAACCACCTGCACAACCGCTCGTCCAACAATATTGTCTCCAGTAATAGAATTCTCAAAAGGCAACTGTTGCTGATTGTTATCTCCTATCGTAGAAAAAATCCTCTCTCCATTCTCTTCACGAATACCAACAATTCTATGAATCACAGGATTTCTCTGACTCGCATCAAAAATAACAACATCTCCCCTATTTAAATTGTCAGGATCAGTACCGACGATAAAAAGAATATCCCCCTTGGTAAAACCCTTCTTCATAGGAAAATCCTTAAACTCATCTAAAAAAATATCAAAAGAAGCATATTTACTTTCTTGAGACTCCCACCACGAATCAACATCAGAAAACATTCCTCCATCGTGATACATGCTACATGATTCAACAATCGCTAACGGTAAAGCCGTCCCAGTAACAAGACTCATAAAAGGAAAGAAAATAAATTTGATAAACAAAAAAATAAATACAACCGAAAAAGCCCATCCTTTAAAACTGTCATCCTTCCAAAGAAGATTCCAAAAACTACTAAGCCTCTTTTTTATCGTCATAAAACATAAAAAGTCATGAAGTTTTTAAAGTGTTCGAAAAAAACAGCAAAAGAATTTAAGACTCAAATCGAGGAACAGGAGAAAAAATAAAATTGAAATTAACTTACAGATTTTTCCGCATTACTAATTTAGGTTTTTTCTACCACTGTAGTTTCTTTTTTCCAAAAAAGAAACCCATAAGCGAAGAAACATGACAAAGTCTGTTTCGTAGCCAATCACGAACTGAGTGAGTCTAACTTAGAAGAGGGTGACTTGTCAGGGTGAGCGATTTTGTGGTAGACGGTATCTTGAATTCAATGTGTCGTGCGAAATTGCGAATTGAATCCTTTCCCCATACGAATCGCGAACAGGAATTATATTTCCAGAAACACTATGTGCGT
>JAHJRR010000063.1 GCA_018830685.1 Nanobdellota archaeon | reverse complement strand
CTTATTACATTGCTCATGGTTTCTATGAGCAGTAGGGCTCTGCCCTACTTTAATATTTCTTTAAATTGAAGAGTTATGAAAAGTCATCGGAGATACTCTAATGAGTTACCACTCGCCTTCGGTTCGTAGATTGGTTGGCTCGCAATTCGTATGAGAAACTACGTTTCCCCTAACAAGTCACCCCTTCCTTTTGGAAAGGGAATCAACGTTGTTGGAACGGGGAAGGTATTCTCCTGACAAATCATCCCTTTCTAAGTTAGATTCACTTTTGCTCGTAATTTGTTCGCTGGATAAAATTGAGTCTGTAAAATTAGTAAGTTAATTCTAGAAGGCGATTTGTGATTAATTGGTGAGCGAGCCGAAGGCGAGCTGTTTTTCCCAAAACAACAAACTTAAAAATCCGCGACTTCTTGTAAAAATTAGGGTGCGTAGTACACTGGCAGTATAGCTGCCTCCAGAGCAGCAGAAGAGGGTTCGATTCCCTCCGTGCCCATGACTATAACTATTCTACCTTTAGGATTAGAACGAAGGAATCAATAATGCAAAACTAACAGAAAGAAAGTAATGGAAGAAGTCTATCGAATTCATAGACCATATAATTTGTAAACTTGTTATAAACTGCAAATTACAAAGAATATCTATCAAGAATCTCCCTATTGTTCAACAGATATTCTAAGGGAAGTTCATGCGCACATCCAACAACCAGATGTAATTCCCCTAGATTGTTTTCTCTTGCATGCTTTAGGGAAGTTTTAGCCTCATAGAGATATCTTCGAATACGGAGGGGAAGATTTCCTCGAGGGTTCTCTATTGCTCCACAATTTTGGCTAGACATTAATGTGTTCATTCCTTCAGGTTCCGGAGGGTAATTCAAGAATAAATCATTTCGGATATCCATTAAATCTTGAACAGAAGTCATCCTTTTAACTTTAGAAACTATTCCCTTTTCTTGTTTTTTTTAGATAAATGAGAGTAAACAATAGATCCTAAAAAATAGATATTATCAAAAAAGGGTAATCTCTGGAAACTAAAATATCCTGCCTCATCCAGAGAAACTGCATGAGGAATCCATTCTGCAAATCCATCTTCACATAAAATATTATGCCCCAATAATTGCTCCTTGATTTCTTTTTTGAATGAAGGATTTATTTCTATCCAAGGATTCCCATGAACCAAACCATGAATAAAGTATAAGGTTCTACCTACAAAAACTTTTTTTCCTGGTAAAATACTTCTTGCGGATTCTTTGGGCAAATTTCTCTTCATCTAACAATATCCCTAGATTTTGTAAGCTTCCTAATGCTTTATTTTTTAGAAGCAACTTCTGCTGCAGTTGCAATTGCTAAGACCCCTACAGTCCCCGCAAGGACGCCAAGACCTACTACATAGATGGCTTTCGGTAAATCTGCGTCTGCACAAGGACATGAAGGGCATGAACAATTATCAACATTTTCCCTTACATTTTTAAGGTCATACATTCTAGATGGTGAATCTTGAAGAGATCTTGCAAAATCCTCATCTTCGCCTTTTTCGTTCCTTAAATTATATTTTTCCATTTCAATTTTTACCCCCTTTCAAAAAGTGGATTTATAGTTTCAATATATTCTTGAGATTTTTTCTTACTTGCTCCCATTAAATTTACATAATTATCTAATCCCAACAAAAGCCCATTCCTTTTTCCTTCACAAGTTTGTGCAAGTCCTTCTTCTGAAATTTCTCCTTTAGAATCTTTTGCATTTTGCAAACAAGGAGTGCATAATCTTTGAGCCCAACATCCTCCACAAAGTTCATTTCTTATCTGTGTAAAAGATTTTATTGCTTCCTCTTGTAATTCTTGCGAAATTCCTTCTTTAACAGAACCAATTTTTAGGCGATGTCCGAATCTCTCACAAGGGTGATAATTTCCGTCAACATCAACAAAAACCCTTTTCTTCCCAGGATAACAACTTCCATTCAACATCAACTCCCTAGGCATTATTTCATCATCTCTCAATGCCATTGCTTTTAAGTTTGGATCAAATAATCTCCTTAGAATTCCTGGATCTTCACCATGCAAGATTTTCCTTCTAAATTTGTCTATTAAAGATTGCATTCCATGATCTCCCCTAAGTGTTCTAGGTGGATTGGTCTTGCCCCTTGTTTCGATAGCATTGATATTAGTAACAAAAAAATCGCTTTGATCAAAATAGTCTACTATTTTGGGCAAATCATTTGGATCTTCACATGTTGAAAGTACAAAGACATGAGAGTTAGCATATCCTGGAGAGTATTTCTCCAATTTTTTCAAGTTTGAAAGGATCTTGTCATAGGTTGGTTTTCCTGCTTTTGTTTTTCTTGCTCGATCATGAATCGCTTTGGGACCATCAAGACTCAAATTTACATATATCTCATTATCCACAATTTCAGGGATATACCTATCTGCATCAACAAAATTAGAGGTCATAGAAAATATTAAACTAACTGAAGGAAAAGTACTTCTTGCATGATCTATGACCCCCTGGACTAATCCCATCTTTAGCATTGTTTCGCCACCATAAAAACCGACCAACATAGTCCCATTTGATTGGGGGACCATTTCATCAATAGCTCTTTTTGCTGTATCTAATGACATGCTCCTAGAAGTTTCATTTCTTTCATTAGGGTATTCTTCAGAATAAATACAATAAGAACATCTCAGATTACATTGTTCAGTGGTCTCTAACAATAATATCCCTAACCTAGCGTCTTTATTCTTTCTTAAAGTTTCAGTTTCAAAAGTTGGGTTATAACTCACAGCCTCTATTTTTACTTGAAGTTCAGCTAATTCATCCCTGCTACCAACATGAATTGTATTGGATAATTTCTCATATAAAACACTATCCGAACCAGAACCAAATAATACGCTATGTTTTCCTTGAGATAATTCTTCAAGACCCATATAAGAACTGGGGAGGCCATATTTTTAAATGTTTATTTTATGTACCCTTATTTAATAGTTACTTTTAAGATATACTAAAGTATGGATAGTTTTATATACTTAGGTATTGTTAATCTAACATGAGAAAATTAGTAGAAAATCCCTTTAATTTTAGAAAAAAAATTTCTCTAAATATAGACATAGCGATATTAGATTTAGTGAAAGAACTAGCAGAGTTAACAAGTACCAATAATACTTTAATCCTAAATACTTTGATAGCTAATGGTTTTGCGCCATTAACTAGAACATTCAAGGCTTCTTGGGTTGCATTGTTAGGGGATACAAAAGATGAACAAAGAAAAAAGATATTAAAAGATCTTTTAGATAAATTAACAAAAATTTCTGAAAAAAAAGAATATCATCATTTGATTGATGGATAAGAAAATAATCTCAAAATTATATTTCCATAATTAGGTCTACTTACCCAAAAGCAGTTTTCCCTTTCTTCCCAGTATCAATCCCGTAAGAATCCAATATTGAAATACAGGGCGGAGGGATTTGAGAATTGGATTTTAGAGAGATATTCTAGAGAACCGAAGTAAAATTTAGTGTGGGCTCCGTGCCCATTATAAATTTATAAACTAGTTTCGTCTAAATAAAACATGGCAGCAACCCCTCCCGAAGCAAAAAAGAGAAAGCTAGACTATAATGTGGCTCAAGGAGTGTACGATGAATTTGTTAAGGTATGCAGTAGAAAGGGCTTCGCCCCCCAGATAATTCTTGAGCAAGCGATGAAAAAGTTTGTTCAGACAGGACAAGTTTAAAGGATTAATAAGCGATTATAAATCGTCAATTTTTCCGAAACTGTCTCGAATTTTCCTAGTGTTTTCTGTGCCCGTTTTTATTTTCTTTTAGGACCTAAATTCATTTAAACGAAATATCTCTTTTGAGATGATGTTAATCGCAATAGATATAGATGATGTTTTGTTGGATTTTGTTCCGGATGTAGTAGAATTTTATAATGGGAAGTATGGAACTCAACTAACAAAAGAAGATTTTCATTCTTATAGATTTTCAGATGTCTGGGGTGGGAGTGATGGGGAGTGCATACAAGAAATTGAAGAATTTCTCAGAACGCCTAGGTTTGCTAATTTAAATCCTATTGAAGGGGCTGTTGAAAAAATAGCCAGATTAGCTAGAGACCATAGATTAATTTCAATCACTTCTCGAAATCGAAATATTAGGGGACTAACAGAAAGAGCATTGAGAGAGCATTTTCCTTCGATTGGAGAAATTTATTTTTCTCACAATTCTCATGTTGATTTTGAAAATGATAAGACAAAAGCACAATATTGTTTGGAGTTGGGGGTTGGTGCTATTGTTGAAGATTCTCTGATATATGCTGAAGATTGTCAACGTAAAGGAGTAAATGCAGTTTTGCTTGATCAACCTTGGAACAGGGGAAGGGAAATAGATGGTGTCAAAAGAGTTTATTCTTGGCAGCAGATTGTGGAATATTTTGAATGCTAAGAATTCTGCAAATCTTTAATCTTTCCAAACTTGTAAACTTTATCTTTTCCGATGACGTAGACGTCGAAGTTTAGGATGTCTTTTTCTGGAACTATCGAGAATGATTCGATATAGTCTTCTTCATAAGTATTCACTGGTGTGCCTTCAACGAAGTTTAGGAAACTTGGCAAGATAAAGAAAGTTTTTCCTTTTGACTTTCCGCTTATGAAACATTTGTAGGTTTCTTTTTTTACGCCTGTTTTTTCTGAGAGAGTTACTGAGGGATGCATGTGACCTGATACAACTGTTTTTATTTTTTTATCATACATCTTGATGAATTGTTGATGTCCGTGAGTGAAGAACATATCTCCTTCAACGTAATAATCTCTTAGATGGAGTCCAAGTTCCATTGTATCGTGGTTGCCCTTAACGAGAATTATGTTTTTTTCTGGAATGTGTTCTTTGAGAAATTCCATAATTTTTTTGAAATTAGCCTTTTCTTTCCACTCATAACCGAAAGAATGTTTTATGTCTCCGAGGAAAACTATTTTTTTTAATTTGTATTTCTTCGATTCTATCTCTTTTATTATCTCCTTCAATTCCTTTATTACTTCTAGGACCTGCGTTTCTGGAAGAATGATTCCTGATTTCAATAGTGCAGCTTCGTACCCTATGTGTAAATCTCCGACCGCGAGGATTCCTTTTTCTGGGAAGAATATTGTTTTGTTTATGAATTTGTGTTCGGGCGTCATTATTTTAAAAAGAATTTGGTGATTAAAAAGTTTGGGATTGTTCCCTTCTTCTTTTGTTTTCTTTCACCTGAAAGAAATATGTTTTTTCATCTTCTTCATTTCTTGTTATTGGTTTCAAGGGAAATCTTTCTGTTCCAAAAATAATTCTTCCGCAATCGGCTGTTATTGCCCAGAGTCCATCATCTTTTTTTTCGAAGACTAAATCTAAACCTCTTAGATGGTTTGAAGAGAGTATGATATAGTGTCCTATCTCTGTCCTTTTGAAACCCCATGGTTCTAGTTCTGTTTCTTGTAAATGTCTCTCGCCAATTTGATAGAATCTGTCTTCAATCCAATAGGGCTCTTTTGGAATCTCTACCATGTTTTTGCAGAATTTTGATGTTTATAATAATTTTTGTTTTAGAATATATGTTTTTTTTCTGATTAATCTTCAAGCATCCCTCTTGCCATGATTCCTTTCATGTGCAGTTCGTGCATTCTTCTAAGGAATGCTTGTTTGTCTTCCATTCTTAGTAAATCAGTGCGACCTTGCATTACGAGATGGATTGCAAACGGTGATGGAACTTTTGTTTCGATGATTTTTATTTTTATTTTTTCTTCGTTTATATCTTTTAGAATTGTTTTTGCCCCGTCAATGTCCATCAAATCCTCAAAGACTTCTCTTCTTGCTTCTCGGAGAATTGGGAATTCATTACTTATTTTTTTTACGGCTGAAAGTAGGAAGTGGCTTTTCATGTGTTGTTTCCCAACGCTCCTTCTTACTCCCTTGTAGTTTCTTAATATCATAAGCGAACGTGTTGCACAATGCCTGAATCTTCTTGCTAGAGTGTCTGTTTTATCTATTGCTTCTTTTAGAGTTTCTTCGAGGTTGTCTTCGTTTAGTTCTTTTAGAGTTCTTTCAAGCATCATTTTTTCTCCGGAGAGGTAGAATCCGTTGTCTGTTATTCCTACCTCAATGTCTCTACTTCCTAATCTTCCAATTATGTATCCGAATGCTCTTGAGAGAGCGTCGTTCACTCGTCGTCCATACAGCGTGTGAAATAGAAGATATTTTTTTCCGACGTCCGTAAATTTTTCGATTATAATAAGATCTTTGTTTGGAATTTCTAGGAAAGAGTATTGTTCAAGGAAGTAGTTGTAAACTGTTTCGGCGGTGT
>JAHJRR010000062.1 GCA_018830685.1 Nanobdellota archaeon | reverse complement strand
TCAGAAGATTGCAACGTTGACTTATCCTACTTCACAAGTATATTCAAAGATATACTTTGATTCTATAGGATCTTCAACAACAGACAAGCCTCAGCTTGGAAGTGTTCTAGTAACAGACGCTGAAGTTACATCGGTACAGAGTAAGAATCTAGTTGTTGTTGGAGGAAGTTGTGTAAACTCGGTTGCTGCTTCACTTGTTGGAGGAGCATACTGTGGAAGTGCATGGACTAGTGCTACTAAGATTGGTACTGGACAGTTCTTGATCCAAAGCTACAATAACCCTTACACTAGTGGTAAGGTTGCATTGCTAGTTGCTGGATACGAGAGAGAAAATACTGTAGATGCATCTACATACTTGAGAAACAAACCACAAGGAGAAATTGACACCACGGTTGGTAAGAAGTATGTTGGAACGAGTGGAACACAAGCGACTTTAACGGTACAGTAAACCAATTTTTTATTTTTTTCTTTTTCTTTTATTTTTTTAACTCCTGGCTGGAGCTTTCTTTTAAAATTAAGTTGGTTTCGCGAAGCACTGAATAGGGAAGCTCGCTACGCTCGCAATTAACAGGTAAAATCGTACAAGTCTTATTATACATCATCTATTTCTGTCAAGGATTGTGTTAATTGTTTTTTAGTTTGAGAGAAGCGAACTAATTTTTTGTTGAAGATTAGTTAGGAATGTAGGGAGTCTTGCACGCGCTCGTTGTACTCACTAGATTTATAAATCTGTTTTGATAAAATTAATTATGAAAAGAATTATTTCAAAGCATCATAGAGAGAAAAAGAATCGGACGAATCAGATAATTGTTGCAGGAGTTCTTCTGTTTGTTATGTTATTTAGCACAATAGGTTATGCTTTTCAAGGAGGTTCCGGAATTCAGGAAGGTGATTCAAATGATGAAGTGCTAACATATAATGGATTTGATTTTGTATATTACAATGGATTTTGGATTTTAGGAGAACTCTCGTTTAGATACAATCCAGAAGAGGTTCTTAATATAATCCCTCGTGTTGATGGCTTAAGAGATGCAAGTCTGTATCAAAACGTTCCGCTTTATGTTCATTCAGAAGACTTTGATTCTGAATCAGAGATTGAAGCCAATCTTGGAAGAATCTCTAGCAGTGTGGATTCAGCTTGTTTAGAGGGCGAATCTTGCGAAAAGAGTGTTCCAGTAATCTCTTGTGACGGAACTGACAACTTTATTGTCATAAGGGAAAGAGATTCAAGTTCAATCAGGCAAGAGGATAATTGTGTTTTTATCGAAGGTAAAAGTTACGAACTTTCCCAGCTGACTGATAGATTTTTATTTGAAATTCTAGGAATAATTTAGGTACAGAAAAAGTTATAAAGAAAGACAACAAATTGTTAATATGGTAGAAAAGAAACCAAAAAAAAAGAAAGATAATGAAGATGCTTCCGAGTCTAAGGAGAAAAGAGCTGAGAGAGAGAATCGTTTTTTGAAAAACCTTTTTATATTTTTTGGAATAGTTCTGGCAGGATTTATTATTGGTTCTTTGGCGTTTAGTGAGGCTGTGGAATTCCAATATAGGGGAGTTAATTTTACAATTGTAGAATTTTGTGATGCTAAGCCATGTTTGAAGACTTACAACACTAAGCTTCCGGTTCTTGCTGATGGAAAGGAATCAGATTATAATTTTTACTTGAGAAATGATCCTAGGAAGCTTGAAAAACAGGTTCCGTTCAATGGAGATTTGCAGATTCCAAAGAATGTGACAATAGATGTGACCTACAATAGAATTTGTCAAGGCTATTCTTCAGTCGCAATGGATAACTTTGGAACACTCATGAGAATCTTGAACTTAAATGTAACCGCAGAAGAGGGTCTTTCCTGTGGGTCTGGCATAAACGAGATGCAAGTCATTGTGCAAGAGGGTAAAGAGACCAAAATTGAAAGAATAGGGTCTGCTTGTTATATTATCGAGATTAAAGAATGCGAAGTTCTTAGGGGAATGGAGAGATTTATGATAGAAATGTTTGTGGAGATTAAGGCTAACTCAATCTAGTTCTTTCTTGAGTATTTATAAAACAGGATTCCTATGATTAGTGCTATTGCTAGAAGTACAAATGTAAGATTTGTTGTGAAGTTCGTTCCGGAAGTTCCAAAGATGTATCCTATTGAGAGTAGGATTATTGTCCAGACTGCTGCACCAAGAGAGGTATAGAATGCGAACCTCCAGAAATTCATTTTTGCAAATCCTGCAGGTAAAGATATTAATTGTCTCACGCCGAAAATTAATCTGCCTAAGAATGTTGTAATCTCCCCATAATTTTCAAAGTAGTTGTCGGTTTTCTTAAGAGTTTTATTTGTAAGAAAAAGGAATTTACCATACTTATCTAAGACTAATTCTATTGCATTTCTCCCAATGAAGAATGCTAGAAAATAGTTTATGCAGGCTCCGATGAGACTTCCAAAAACGGCTGAGAGGAATACCAATAAGAAATTGAGTTTCCCTTGTGAAATTAATGCGCCTGCTGGAATTAAGATAATTTCGCTAGGGAATGGGAAGAAAGAACTTTCTACAATCATACCAATAAAAATTCCAAGATATCCTAAAGAATTGACCATTGAAAGAATCGCGTCAATTATAGATGAAAACATCTATTTATTACCTCTTTAGCACAGATGCCTTATACAAGAATTTGAGATCAGAATAGAAAGGCGTCTCTTTTATTTTGAATAGATTGACTCCTGTGAACCAGATTGCTACTACTATGACTGTGCTTAGCCCGTACCAGAATAAGAGATGTGTGACGTCAAAGTAAGAAGAACCTGTAACTGCAAGAAAGATTAGG
Organism: Nanobdellota archaeon; assembly: GCA_018830685.1. Taxonomy (GTDB): domain Archaea; phylum Nanobdellota; class Nanobdellia; order Pacearchaeales; family GW2011-AR1; genus ASMP01. The sequence continues at coordinate 2,653 of JAHJRR010000062.1, read as the reverse complement.
ATAACAATTCTTATGATGTTCAAAGCAAGGAATGCCCCTATAGAAAAGAATATTGCATAGAGCCTATTTTTTATTTTCATTCCGGGTGTTGAAAGATTTAATATGAGCAAGAGATAGTATGCAGAGCCGGCTATACACGCTCCTATGAGCTCTATGGGAACAGAATTGCTTATAATGAAGGATATCCTTGACGTGATCGCAACGTCGTAGAATAACCCTGTTATGAAGTAAACGGGATAGAATGTTAAGGGAGTGAATATCTTGTAAAAGATCCATGCTCCAGGAAGTGCAATGATTATTAATAGAAGATACCTTGATATCAAACTCTGAATGGAATTCTTCTCCGCCTTCGGTTTTTTGCTTCTAGAGCCTTGCTTATTGACCATAAATTAGCGAAGTTTAATCTGTTTAAATAGTTTAAGTTTATTGGAACAAAAAGAAAAATAAAGATTATTTCCTTGAGAATCGAATTGCTACTACGATTATCACAACCAAAAGGATTACGTTGAGTAGTCCCATTCCCCAAAGGTACGCGTTGTCTCCGCCGATTGCAAACCCTGTGAACCCGAATGAACTCTTAGGCTCGATATTAACAGATACAGATTGTGTCGCAATCAAGCTTCCGTTCTCGAAGATTCTTAGCACGAATGGCTGTTCTCCAGAAATATCGTCCTTAACCCTGAATCTTATTGTTGTTTCTCCTGCACTCTGAGGACCAACAGTTTGAGCTGAAGGTGATTCCAAAAGCTCCGCCCATGTCTGATATCCTGTTGCTTCGATTGTGAAAACTCTCAAGCTGTTCTTTGAGTTTGTTATGACTACATTTATTGACATTTCTCCGCCGCTAATAGCATCTGAACCTAAGCTCGCCGAAATTAGAACATCTGGATTAACTGAACATCCCTGAACATTAAGTTGAACACGGAATGCCTCTTCAGATACCTCGTCGTATCTGTCCTTCTTCTTATCGTAGTCGTATTCCGTACTCATAGATAGGAAATACATCTTGTCTGATGCGTTTTGAGGAACTGTGAATATGAAGTTTGCTATACCCTTGTCACCCGCATCAAAATCTCCAAGTATAACATCATTTAGAGAGATTCCAAGTTCATTGTTAAACAAGTTTACTTTTATCTGATCCTCAAAGTCCTCGTCTCCAATGTTATAAACATCTGCTGATAAAGAAACACTCTGACCACACTGAACAGTCATTCCTGATAGAGAGTATGTATCAACAACTACCATCTTTCCCTTACTGCTTTCTTTATCAATTTTAATCTCTGCAAAACTTTTTGAAGATGAGCCGAATTCACTATCAGACAGGTCGTTTGAGTAGTCAATACAGACTTTGTCTTCATCACTATCGGAGTATGCCTTTACTACAAGGACATAATCTCCATTATCTAGTTTATCGGGGTTTACTCTGAACTCGAAAACGTGATTTCCATTTTCGTCTTCATCAATGTCTCCGAACTGGTAGGATTCATCTTCATCAGATAACCAGATTAAATCGTCAGCAACGTTTTTTGAAGAGCCCTTCTTAAATAGACCTAGTTCAAAAATAATATCTTGTGTGTCAACTCCACTATTGTCAAGGTCCACTTCTACCTCTACCGTATCAAGGAATTTCCACTCTGAATCTGTTCCTTTACCTTTGTTATTAATTGAAACATCAAACTCAAGGGAAGTATCATTTTGAGGTCCAACATCACAGAATGACTTTTCAAATTTAACCATTCCTGTTGAAGATGTTCCGTCTGAAGATGTTGCTTTCAAGATTATACTATTTTCTCCAACATTTAAGGAAGATAATGGGTTTGTAATAGTTACTTCTACTTTGACTGAAGTACCAGCAGCTAAACTAGAGATTAAAGAGGGCGTTATATTCACATCAAAATCTCCAGATTGTTTTTCAATGTTCATATTGGAAAGGGGGGAGTTTCCAGTATTCTTTATTATGACATCTATCTTATTTGAGTTTGAAGGTATCGTTACGGATGAAACGGATAATGCAGGTGCTGGAATTATGATTCCTTCAACTTCTACATTATCTACTCTGCAGAATTCATCTGCAGCATTAGTGTTGCATTCGAATTTTAATTGAAAGTTTGCGTTATTATTAGTTGAAGCTGGAAGGTTGAATATCTTTGACTGGAAAGAGGAATCTGCCCCATTTGGAGAAGTTACGTCTTCAAGAGTTGTGAAACTCACTCCATCAACAGACCATGATGCGGTGAAATTATCGCTTGATTCAAAGCCTCCACTTATTTGTCGACTGTATTTAACGGCAATACTTTGGAAACCTAAAGTGCTTATCGTTCTTGAAAGGATAGTGTCGCCTCTCTGGGAGCTGGAACCTGGTCTCGCTTCTGCATAATTTCCAGTATTGGTCCAAGGAGAATTTTGGAGGACGCCAACATTTGTTACTGTCCAGGTGTTTAAGCTTCCATCATTAAAGTCATAAGAGAATATGGTTGAAGCACTTACAGAACTAATTGTAAAACTCATTGCGAATATAGCCAAAACTCCGAAGGCAAGAAGCCTTGTTGAAGCGTTGAGTGTTTTTGAATTCATTTTCTTATGTCATTTTTGAGTTACTAACGGTTTATAAAGATTTATGTTGTCGAAAATATGGTTTTTAGAAGAGATTTTA
>JAHJRR010000061.1 GCA_018830685.1 Nanobdellota archaeon | reverse complement strand
CGCAATTATTGTCCCACTCCTTGCAATCTTAGGAATTGTTGGAACTCAACTTTTTGGTTTAATTCAGAATAAGGAATTATTGGTAAATATTAGTAGTGCTGTAAGTGATACAATTTCAGGTATATTTCCCTCTTTGGGAAATAGCATTATACATGACCAACTTGTTAACCTTGGAGGTTTTACATCTTCCTTATTTCTCAACACTGTTGTTAATGTTGGCAACTTTTTGATAAATCTTTCTATTGCATTGTTTATATTATATTATCTTATTATCCAAGAAGACCTGTTCTTTAAACTTAAGAAGATTCTACCTTTCAATGAAAAACACGCACAGGAAATTGTTAATAATCTGAAAAATGTTTCATATAGCGTAGTTTTCGTAAGTGGAATCATCGCGGTTGTTCAGGGATCATTACTTGCTCTGACGTTCTTAATCTTTGGTATAAACAATGCGTTCTTATGGGGATTCGTGGCGGCAGTTCTATCGTTCCTTCCTATTGTTGGGCCTCCAATAGTATGGCTCCCAGCAGCGGCTATCCAATTTTTCCAAGGGAATTATAAAATTGCTTTGGGCGTCTTCATCTCAGGATTAATTATAAGTAATATAGATAATTTCTTGAGACCTGTTCTTGGAAGGAAAATCTCAAATGTGCACCCTCTTACGACAATCTTGGGAATTTTCATAGGAATTATGTTCTTTGGAATGATAGGAATTTTTGTGGGTCCCTTGCTAGTTTCACTTTCCGTTTTAGTGTTGAGAATGTTTAAGGAAGAATATTATAGATAATTTAAATAGTGAAGAAACTCATTTAGCTAGATGAAAAAGATATTGGTAGGATTTTTAGCTGCTCTTTTTGCTTTGCAGTTTGTTTCTGCAGATGTTATAATGCCTTCTATGACTACCCTTATTGGGGCTCTTCTCTCGCTTTTCTTGGGAGTTATAATTTTGGAGACAATCTTATTCTGGCTTCTTTCAAATAAGGCATTTAGTATACAATGCGGATTTTGGAAATCATTGATTATTGTTGGTGTTGCAAATATAGTAACCACTGGCATTGGATTTTTTTAACTGACACATTTATATTTTCTACTTTTGTATCAACAGTATTAACTGCATTTATTCTCTCGGTCCTAATTGAATGGGGAGTTTATCTGCTCTTCTTAAAACAAGAAACCAAACTAAAATTTTTTTATATATCTCTAATTGTTAACATTGCAAGTTATCTTGTCTTGGGTGTTATTCTCTACTTCTTTTCTTTCTAATAATTGAGCAAAACATTTTTAAACAAACTTTTACCATATTTAATATCCGATGAACGAATCTTATTCAGGAGGAGGACTCCTTTTTCGTTCTAATTAATAAAATGACAGACATATATGTAATACTTGAAAAAGTAAGAAGCTCTGGAAAGATTGAAAAGGGCACAAATGAAGTTACTAAAGCTATAGAAAGGGGAACTGCAAAACTAGTTGTTTACGCTGGTGATGTGGAACCAAAAGAGATTGTTCAGCACCTACCTATTTTGTGCAAGGAAAAAGATATCCCTTGTGTTGAGGCTGACAGCAAGCAGAAGATTGGTGTGGCTGTTGGTTTACCCGTATCTGCTTCTTCTGTGGTTATAATTGAAGAGGGAGATGCTAAAGAAGATATTGCAGGATTAAAAAAAGCTCAGAGTGCAAAGTAATTCTGTATAATTGAAAATGGTAAAAACACAGCAAAAGCAAACTCCACAGCAACAACAACAGAAAAAAGGTGGTGCTTCTAGAGCTAGTGATAGACTTCTTGGAGATGTTGTTCCTGCAATTGTTCAAGAGATAATTGGAAGGACTGGATTCAGAGGGGAAATTACGCAGGTTAAATGTTTAGTCATTTCTGGAAGAGATAGAGATAGATCCATGAGAAGGAATGTTAGAGGTTCTGTTAGAATAGGTGATTACTTAATGTTGAGGGAAACTGAGATTGAGGCTAGGAGGATTAAGTCGAAGGTAACAAAGGGGGCTTATGTATAATGAAGAAAGTTCAAGAATCTAAAAGAAAAGTAATAGAAAGCAATCTTGTGGAAGCGGTCAAACATGTATTGGAAGTGAAAGAACAGGCAATAATCAGACTTCCAAATGAAGAACACGCCAAGTGGTTTTATAATTATCTTCAGTATAATGGGTGTGAAGCGAATTATCTTGGATATGATGGGAATGAAGGACATGATGTTGAATTTTTATCTGCTGATTCATGGGAAGTCTCTTTTATAGGAGGAGCATATGCCTAAATGTGTTTTTTGCGGAGAGCAATATGAATCTCCAAGAGGAACTACTGTTGTGACTAATGATGGAACCCCTAATTATTTTTGCTCTTCTAAATGTAGGAAGAACAAATCTATGAAAAGAAGGAAAGTTAGATGGGTTTCGAAGAAAAATAAAAGACAAGAAGATTCTTCTTGAAAATATATTTTTGAGAATACAACTCTAAATAAATAATCAAATTTGTTTTTATAAATGGCTTGGACAAGATTTGATTTGCCAGGAGGGATTGGAGACGTGGATAATAGACTAATACGTCTTTTTTTGAGACTTCTTATGTTCCATTTACATCCAGAGATTATAGAGAGAATAAAATTGAATTTACATCTAAATCTAGAAATAGATTTTTATTAAGACCAGATGGATTAAGGAAGAAAGTAGTTCTAGCATCTGAAAGAGAACCTCAAGGTATTGAAAAAGAACTTGAGAATGGTTCTAATGGGCAAAGATTTAATGTGAATGTTATTGAATTAAGAGAATACGAAGGCGCTTTTGGACAATTTGAGGATTACAAAGAGTTAGGAGAATACGCAAAAGCAAGGATGCCTCGTATAGCAGAAGATATTTTTACTGGTCCAGAAACTCATCAATGGGATCAAGGAGTAATAAGAGAGGTTGGAAATAGAAAAGGACCTGAAAGATGGTGGAGACCTACTGAAGAACATAATTTAAATGTGATTAATGAATGGGGGCAAACGCAGGAGAAAGCCATTGAATTATTTTATGATACTTTCTGCAGGGCAGTAGTTGAAGGAAATTTTATTCAAAACTAAAGAACAACTTTGTTAAATTTAGTTTCAGATTTAAGGGAATATCAATACGCTTTTCCAGAACAATATAGAGACTATGTTCCACAAGGTTTGAATAGAAAATTTGTGCGTTGAAATTACTGCCTTGCTACGCTCGGCAATTTCTAAGAGTTAATAAGGGAACAAGTTTTGTATTATCATTAATGTCTTTTTAATATAGAATCGAGAGAAGGATTATTTTCTCAGGTTTTTCTTTACTACTGTTAAATGACTGATAAATAGAAAAATTTATAAATAACAACCATAATCTGAAAGTTATGAATGAAGCACATTTTAAGATACTGGAATTTACTGTACCGTCTGGAACATACAGACATCATGATGATGGTTATGTTAGTTCTATCTCTGATACTACTATGCGAGTTAATGAATTATACGGTTTGAATAATCAAAATTATGATACAAGTGCAGATAAATATATAATTGGAAGACATTATGGCATAGAAAGAGATTCTCATATATTTTATCTAGAAAGACCCACAATAGCATTAGATATTCAGAATAGAAGTCATGAAGAAACACATGCATTGGAATTTATAGGACAATTAGATGCTCTTACGG
>JAHJRR010000060.1 GCA_018830685.1 Nanobdellota archaeon | reverse complement strand
CTACAGGAATTTATCTTCCAAGAAACCAAACAGCAGTTGTTCAAGAGGATAATACTCTTAGTTTATTTCACGAATACTTCGGACACGGTTTATACTGTGAACAATCATTAACAGGAATTAAATTAGTTGACTTAGAAAAAAGCTTGCTTGATGAAGAAAAACAGAAATTCCAAGATAAACAATTTACATTAAAAGAACTGCAAGAATTCAGGCAGGGAAACAGAACATTCCAAAAACTAGAACATCGCGATTTAGATACTTTCAATTTATTGAAAGCACTAGTGGGGTGGAGACGCAGTTGGAATGACTTCGTAAGTTTTTTTTGAAAAGAAAAAATTTCCCTAAAGTGAAACGGAAGATGTAGCGTAATGCAATGGAGCGGAGTTTAAATCATTGTTATGTCTGTCGGAACAAAGTGGAGACCAAGAGATAGTTGCAAACGGTTTTCTGGAACGAAGTGAAACAAAAAATCTCGCAGAGTTAGTTTTATTCTATAAATTATCTTCGTAGAAGACTATCTTTTAGGGCATGCACGCTTTTTTTTGTTTCTTTTTTCCTAAAAAAGAAGATAGAAATAATCTTGAGGGGGCAGACTCGTTTTTACTTCTTTTTCTAAAAGAAGAAATTTATTTTTTAGCAATTAAATAAGCAATTTTGTTTGTTTGTTCCTCTTCTTCGTTATAGTCTTCATACTCTTCATAATCTAAAATATCCCAGTTATAATACAAGTCTTTTAATTCATTCGGTTTAAAATAATAACCTTCTGAATCTTCTTCTTGAGAAGGATCTCCTTGTAAAAATACCTCAAAGACATTTAAGCCATGCTCTTTCGTATGTTTCTTGACATTATCTATCAATTTTAAGGAATTTTCTTCCAGAAGAAAATGAAAAATTCCAGTCCCAATAATGATGTCATAATCTTCTTCAATTTCAAATTTTTCTAAATCTTCAACTAAGGCATTTATTTTTACCCCTCTTTTCTTTGCTTCTTTTTTAATATTATTAATTGCAGTTTTTGAAATGTCTATACAAGTAACCTCAAAGCCTTTTTTAGCTAATAATAATGAAATTCCAGCCTCCCCACAACCTAAATCAAGAATTTTCCCTGATTTCTTGTTTTTTAATATTTCTTCAATTAATTCTTTATCTGCTTCAAAAATAAATTCATAATCTTCTCTAGAAAATACTTTTTCCTCAAAAAACATTTTTTCTTCAGTCATCTTTAATTATCTTCTCCTTGTTTTTAATAAACTTTTTTATTTGATCTTTAATAATATTTATATCTAACTTTTTATATTCTTTACTATTGTAACCTTCTCTAAATCCTTCAACAAGTTTTGAACCAACTATGCTAGCAAGCGAGTTTTCAAAACAATTCATAGAATCATAAAAAGCTGTTATTGCTAGGTTATAATCTGTTTTTGCTAATTCTTCAAAAATTTCATTATCATTAATTTCTTCTCTTGAAAAACAGCTTTCTAAATCACAGACCCCAATATTTCCATCTTCGCAAATTAATTCATTCCCATACCAAGAATTACTGATTCCTCTTAAGTATCCTTCATCATGAAATTTTCTATAAATACTTCCAATATTTCTTGCTAATTCAAAAAACAATTTTGAGTAATGTTTTTTAAAAATTTCAAATCCTTTCTTTATAGAATATTGTGGGAAATTAAAAGAGTTATCTTTTAATGAAAAAGAACATTTATTTCCATATACGTCAAAAAATAAATTAAATAGGTAAGTCATTGTAAGTTCGTCTGCTCTAAAATCAGTATCAATTTTCTGGATTATGGCAACAGCATCCTCTTTTTCAAAAGGAGTTTTTATCTTATAGAGTCCAATTATCCTCTGAGGAATTAAAAAACCTTTTTTAATCAATTCATTTTCAATTTTAATTTCTCTTTGTGCATCTATATCGCTCATTGCACCCCCAACTTCATTATCTGTTTCTTCAAAGAGAGTATCCTTGATGATAAATTCCCTATCTGGAATTTGTTTATTTATGAATCCTTTATTTCGATAACCATTTCTCTTTATCTTAAAGAATATTTTGTGGAATTCAACTATTGATGAACCCGCACCACTACTTAATCCGCTAATATCTCCTTTTGTAGATTTAATCACATAAGAAATTTCTTTATCTGTATTAAAAAAAACTTTTTCATAAGGAGACTTTCTAAGCTTTACAGGAATTCTCTTTGTAAGAGAAAGACTCGTTGTTGGAGAATTATTTTTTTCATTCCATCCACTGTGCGTTCCGATGGCAAAAGAGGGACATTTAAAATTTATAATCATTTTTAGTCTCCTTTCCTGATTGGAAAAATTTGGTTAGTTTTTGAATCATCTTGATCTAACTTTTTTGCTATTGCTGGACCTCCTGAACAAGTAGTTTCTAAATTATCACAGGAACCACATTCTTGAAATACTCCTTCAGAAACATAAGACTTCTTTACTGTGTTGACTGCATTATAAGCTTCCCTAAATGAATTAAAATCTGTTAAGAGGGGTGTTTCGTTTGAAGCCATTGGTAAACATCTCCATATTTTTAGATTTGTTGAAATGTCAAAAAAAGGAGGACATTTATATTGAATATCATTTTTATCTCCTTGAAATAAATGTCGATCTTTATTTTCTATTGCACAATAAGGAACTGTTAAATCAGCCCATGTTTCAATTCCTCTTTCATTTGCTTCTTTTACAGTTTTTGTAGCTAGTTTTCCAATTTCCATTAATCTATTTTGAGACCTATATCCTTCTGTTTGTCCTGTTTGATAAGTTGGCTCCATTATCGCCCACCTTAAATCGAAACCATATTTCTCAGCGATATCTAAATGTTCTTCATGATCATCGCTTGGACTCGTAAGAATCAATCCCAAACTCACAGAGTGACCTTTAAGCTGTTCAAATGTTTCCATAATTTGGTCTCTTTTTTTAGGATTATATCCTTTAGAACCAAGGAAAGTTACTTCAAAATCCATTGGATAATCAAGACCTTCAAATTTTTCTCTAAAATCAGGATTCCATAACCCATTTGTGCTAAATCCCACTGGAATTCCTAATTCATGTATTCTTTTTCCAAATTCTAATGCTTTTGGATGAAGGGAAGGCTCTCCCCCTAAAATATTAACTTGTGCCAGTTTATCTCTTGAAAGCATATCATAAAATCTTTGAAAATTTTTATCAGACATATATTTTGTAGATTTTTGTTCTTTCATATAATCATTAGCAATGCACCAAGAACATCCAGCATTACATGTAGAAGTAATTAATAAATTCGTACATAAATCATCTAAAGTATGTTTTAACTCTGTCATTTTCTATATATTGTTTTTTTATTATAATCCCTTGCTTCGAAAAATTTCTTAGCAAATTCAGCGACAATTTCTGGATGATAGGTTTTGCAACTAAATATATCCAGATAAACATCATTAGTAAGATTTGCAAAATGTCCAGAAATTAAGGAAGTCTCTATTAATTGAATCATTGAAAAACCTGCAACTTTTTCATCTTCTCCAAAGTGAATAACTTGTGTATCTCCAAATGCCTTCATATTAATTAATTCGACTAATTCTTTAACAAATTTTTTTATTTTTTCTGCACTTCTAATTGTCTCAGGATTACAGCTATGCAAATCTATTGAAGTTGTCATTCCCCACATGTTTGACTTGTTAATATCTCTATTCATTCTCCTCTACCTCCTCAATTGGATCTTCTAATGTTGAAATCCTAGTGTCTGTTTTCATTATATCCCTAATGTATTTTGGCTCAACTAATGCAGATTTGAAAATATTGGAATCTAAATACTTTAAATCAGATATTGTCCTATTTTGAAATCTTTTTTCCAAAGTATCTTTGTCAATCTCTTTAAAATTTATATCATTTGAACATAAGCCAAAAGATAGAGAGGTTCCATATATTGGAATAAAAACAGAATGATTTCCAACGAATTTGAATACAGATTTTAATGTTGAAATAATTCTGCTAAATATGTCTGGGTAATGAATATATGCTTCTGTATGGAGAGAAAGTATCCCCTTTTTATTTAGTTTTTTTGAAACTAATTCATAGAATTCTTTTGTATATAAATTTCTAGATTCTCCAGAGGGATCTGTTAAATCTAAAATAATAACATCAAAATTTTCTTTAGTATTTTCTAGAAATTTAATGCCATCATCAAATATAAGATTTACCCTTTTATCTTCAAAAGAATTTTTATTGATCTTATCTAGATATTTTTTTGAAAATTCAACAACCTCTTTGTCTAATTCCACCATAGTAATATTCTCTACATGCTTGTGTTTGGTTACTTCTTCTAATGAACCTCCATCTCCGCCTCCAATTATCAAAATCTTTTTTGGATTTGGGTGTGCAATTAATGGAAACTGGGCTAAAGATTCATGATAAAGAAACTCATCAAATTCAGATGTTTGGAAGTATCCATCTAATCTTAGCACCTTTCCATAAAAATCGTGTTCAAATAGCTCTAATTTTTGAAATTTGGTTTTCTTTTCTAAGATTTTTTGTTTTGGAATGATGAAAAATCCAAAACTTGGCTGATGAAACTCTTTAATTTCTTTCATTTTATCTTCTCACTATCTTTGATTTAATTTTGCTTGGAGAGAATAATTTTTTTAAATCTTCAAATAATTTTTTAGCTTTATCCTCATTATTTCCAGAAACATTACAAGTAAAAATGTCTAAATTAAGAGAATTGTCTTTTTCAGGCCAAGTATGCACTGAAACATGTGATTCTGAAATCAAAAAAATTCCAGTTACTCCTGCACCTTTGAACTTATAAAAACATTTTCCAACAATTTCCAATCCTGATTTTTTTATTAGTGAATAAATCTCTTTTTCCAACAACATTTTATCTAGAAGAATCTCATTATTTTTACAACCATATAAATTTGCTAATATATGAATTCCTTCCATAAGATATTAAATGATTTTGTTCTTTATAAAATATATGCCCAAAACATTTATATATCTGTAATTTATTATACTACTATGGATACAAATATTCAAAGATTAGACAAATATGATAAAATGCTGCTAAACAAATTAATGATAGATTCTCAAACGCCCTTGAAATATTTGTCTAAGGAGATAAATAGATCCAAATCATTTACTCAATATCGATTGAAAAATTTGTATGACAAAATCATTGAAAAAGCTTATCCCCTAATTGATGTAACAAGATTGGGATTCATCTCTTTTGATTTATATATAAAAACAAATTTAAACAAATCAGAAGAATTAAAATTTATTGAGATCCTCAAAAAAGAAAAAAGAATCTTTTATATAGAAAGACTAGTTGGCATATTTTCAATAAGAATTTCTTTTTTTGAAAAAAATATTCCTTCCTCTTCTAATTTCATAAAAGAAATTTTAAAAGATTTTATTGAAAAAATAGATGATATTAAGGTAAATATTATTTCAAGTTTAGTAAAAACAAATAATGGAATCTTCGATAGTTCTCTTGGAAAAACATCAAAGTTGTTTGAAATTAATGAAAATGTCATTTTAGATAAAAAGGCATTAAAAATTCTTCAGACAATAAACAAAAATCCTCGACTTTCATATGTAGAAATATCTGAAAAAACAAAATTTTCAAGAGAATTTATAAAGAAAACAATTAAAAAAATGGAAAAAAATAAAATCATTAGAGGTTATACTATTGATGTTGATATTGAAAAAATAGGTTTTACTTCTAAGTTATTAATTCTAAAAATTAAGATTTGCAATAAAGAAAACTATAATAAACTTATTAATTATCTCTGTTCTTGTCTTGTTGTCAATACGATCACTACTTATTATCCAGATCAATTGATTTCATTAGAATTAATTATAAAAAATAATCAAGAATTTAGAAATTTTCAAATAGAATTATTAAATAAATTTTCTAATTTGATCCAAAAAGTAGAAAATTTGGATTATTTTGATGAACAAAAATATAATTATATGGATGATTTTTTGGAAAAAATTCTTCCTGAACAAAATCTTTGATTTTGTTAAACTAAATGTTTTCTTGAATAAAAAAACCTATGAGTCTGTCTTGGGGGAAAGATTATTTATAAATAAAATTTCAAAACTGAAAGTTTTGACTATCTGTCCTGAAAGGACTAAGTGTATGCCCGTCTTTAAAACTCAAACTCAATTGGACAGAGCAATTCAAAAAACAACACGTAGGAACTTACGAGTTATTCGCTATCTGGACAGAATATTTATTATCGGGAGAGTTTGGAATAGGGGAACAATTTGGAAAGAGATATGATTCTTTTCCGCCGGAGGAACGAGAAACAGTTGATTCTGCAATAAATTTTAACAATGCATACGGAAATTTGGCAACGTTTTATGAACTTGGTTTGGCGAGGAGAACAACGGCGGAGAGAATTAAGGGATTGCTAAGGGATATGTGTGGAAAACAATTAGATTCTATAAAATTAGGAGTTTTGTTTGGTTCAAGAGCACCATTTTCTGATGTAGATATTTATCTTGTTTCAGATGAAATTAAACCATTTCATTCAGATTGGATTGACGTAAGAATTCACGATGTTAATAGATTTAAAAATGGTATAGTAAACTTTGATGTAAGAGTAACAGATCCCCTATTCTCTGGAGAATTTGTTTTTGGAGATAAAGATTATTTAGAAAAACAAAAACAAAGATTAAGAGAGCAATCAATAACTGAAGAAGTGATAAAATATAATCTTCAAAAATCGGAGAATTATAGAAATTTAGGAAAAGGCGATTTTGAATTATGTGATAGGGTGAAAAACCCCCTATTTTATTCCCAAACTTATTTAGCAAACGCTTTAGCTTTAAAAGAAGGGAAAAGATTATTTACTAAAGAATCTTTATTATCATACTCAAAATGAGCGTCAGCAGAGGACGACAAACCACTGCAAATGCAAGGAGGTAGAAAAAATGCAACTTGAACAAACTTTAGAAATGTATCAGCCAATGCAAATGCAAAGAACTCAAGAGAGAGAAAGGACTTACACAATTGTAAATCTTGAATCTATGAGTGCTAGTGCTTTGTATAGTGAATCTAAAAAAATCATCCAAAAAGGAGGAGTTTTAGAGACTGTTATTCCAAAGTTAAATGGAAATGATACTGTAAAAGTTTATTACAACCCTTTAACAGGCAAAACCGATGTAGCTTACCAGAATGGTGGAGAAACACATTCGAATTTTGCAAATTCTGGAAGGATGATGAATATAGATAAGGGAAGCAGATCTTAAAAAGATGAAGCCGAAGATTTTGGGACTAGGAAGCGAAAGCTATCCAGAAGGAAGGATTGATTCTTTCAAGATAAATGAAAAAGAAGGCCATTGGGAATCAATAGTAGATTGCTTAGTCGAATTTGGATTTGATGATGAATCCATAAGGACAGATATAGATATGACTTTAGAACAACCAAGAGGGTATCTTTTTCTCTATTTGAATCCAAAATTGAAGGTTCATTTATCAGCAGAAGAATCAGAAGATTTTTTTACTGTAAGATTTGATACTTCTATTCCAAGAGAAGAAATTGTAAAAATCTTTGAGAAATATTTCCAATTTCCAGAATAAATTAAATTTATTTTTTCTTTTTTTCTTCCACAAATTATTTAATCTTTAAAGTTTATGCAAATGCAAGGAGGTAGAAAAAATGCAATTAGAAAACATGATGGAGATGTATCAACCAAGAGTTTCTGAGGATAGACAGCAGACGGTTTATTTTGTCGTCGGTGATTTGAAGGAACTGAGCGCTACAGCATTATATGCCAAAATCGACAAGGGAGATTAT
>JAHJRR010000059.1 GCA_018830685.1 Nanobdellota archaeon | reverse complement strand
CTTCTCTTTTTATTTCTAACATGTTGTTGCCAACTTGCATCGTCAGTAGCAGAACCAGTCATAATCACTTTGATAATTCCCTTATCATCATTTTCATTATCCCATTCAGGTCTTAATCTTATTATTTTATTATACAAATCTACACAGATTCTCCTTGACATGCAAACAATCATTCCCTTACCTTCCAAAGCCCCAGTCCTCTCTTTAAAATGTTCAACAATATCTTTTGCAACCTTAGCTATTCTCTCTGGACTTCCAACAAGTTTTTCCATTCTGGCCCATTTTGATTTTAATTTATCCTTTACATTATCTTCTTGTCCCTCAGTTATTTCTTCAACTCTTGGATCTATCTTTCTTCTTTCTTCAGGTTTAATCCCTAACTTAGCAAGCCTGCTTTCATAGTAAAGCTTGACTGTAGCCCCATCATCAACCGCCTGTTTTATATCATAAGTATCAACATAATTTCCAAAAACAGCCTTAGTATTTCTATCAAATTTTTCAACAGGGGTTCCAGTAAATCCTATGAAAGAAGCATTTGGCAAAGCATCTCTAACATATTTAGCAAAACCATAAGTAATCCTTCCCTTATCTTTATCTGCTTTTGCTTTAAATCCATATTGAGTTCTATGAGCCTCATCAGCAATAATAACAATATTCTCTCTTTCAGAAAGCATTGGATATTCTTCTTGATCTTCTTCTGGAAAGAATTTCTGCATTGTTGTGAATACAATTCCGCCAGATGCAACCTTTAATTTTTCTTTAAGATCATTTCTATTTTCTACTTGTTTAGGTTCTTGTCTCAATAATCCTTCACATTTTCCAAAAGTATCAAACAACTGCCCATCTAAATCATTCCTATCTGTTAAAACCACAATTGTTGGATTTCCCATTTCTTTTGATGCAACTAACTTTCCTGCATAAAACACCATAGACAAACTTTTTCCACTTCCTTGTGTATGCCAAACAACTCCAGCTTTATGACTTCCATCTTTCGCCTTAACAGTAGAATCAAATGCTTTGTTAACTGCGTTGTATTGATGATATGCTGCTAATTTCTTTATGATTTTTGTTGTATTATTCTTAACATCTCTTTCTTTTTCATAAACAATAAAACTCTTAACTAAATCCAAAATAGTTTCCTTGTTCAACATTCCTTTAAGCAAAACTTCCAACTCTAATTTTCCTTTTTCAACTTTCTTTCCATTAATAGATTTCCAAGGCATAAATCTATCAAAATTAGAACTTAATGTTCCAGCCCTTGCTTCCTGTCCATCGCTTATTACACACATCTCATTGAATCTAAAAACAGAAGGGATTTGTTCTTTGTATGTCTGAATTTGTTTAAATGCCTCATAAACATCTGCCTTCTCATCTGCTATATTTTTTAGTTCTACCAAAACAAGAGGCAATCCATTCACAAACAAAATAACATCTGGTCTTCTATCGCTTTTCTCAATAATTGTAAATTGATTTACAACTAAAAACTCATTTTTATCTACATTCTCAAAATCAATAATTTTTACAGAATCATGCACAACTTTTCCACTTTTCCTAAAAGAAACAGGAACACCTTCAACAAGTAATTTATGGAAAGCTTGATTATCATCTATCATTTTTGGATTATCAATATTCAACGTCTTCTTTACTGCTTCATCCAATGCATCTTCAGGAATTTGAGAATTTATCCTTTTCAAAGCCTTTCTCAGTCTCTCAACCAAAACAACTTCCCGATAATCTTTTCTTTCCTTTTTGCTTCCATCCACAGATATATCTGGCCCATATTCATAATCATAGCCCAAACTATCTTTCAATATGTCTATTGCGTGTTCTTCAACATGTGATTCTGTTATTAAGTTTTTCATCTTATATTTTTAGGTATTAGCTACTTTTTAAGATTGTGTTTATTCTTCTTTAGTCTTAATGTAATAGATAATTGCTCCAGTTATAGCAACAATTAATAAAATAATCTCTAAAGGAATAGACAACACATTGCAAGTTAATTGGACCATTGGTTTTCCAGTTCCCAATTCTTCGTTTTCATTAATATCACAAACATATTCTTGCAGTATTCCTCCAAGTAAAATTCCTACAAATAAAACAAAAATAACAAGCCCTATTTTAGCCATTTTAAATCATTAACCTCATTAATTTATATCCCTTAGCTCTTTCTACTTCAAATTTTTCTAGAACTTTTATCTTTACATTTTTCTTAACTTCTTCTTTCGTCTTTAAATTTTTGCTTGTCTTTAATATCTTTTTTATTTCTTCCTCTTCGTACTTATCATCAATTTCAATAGTTAATTCATCTCCGTTTTTATCCAAATACTGATTTAATTTAAATGTCCCCTTTTCGAAAAAAAGGATCTCTGGGATATGAGATGTACAAAAGTAAATTTCAGAATCCTTAATTTTTAATCTTGCAATGATTATTCCCTCTCTTAACCATTCCATATTTGGCAAGTTGTAAATTTCCCTTCCAGTGTAAAAGAGATAATATGTTTCTCCCGCCTTAACATTTTTTATAAGGTCATTATATAAATCATTTATTTTTATTTGCTTATCTGTCTTGGATTTTTTGAATGTTAAATTTATTTCCTCTAAAATTTTTCTATATTTGCTTTCTGCCTGATCCCTTCCAAAATCGTTCCCTGTTGTTCTAGCTAATCCTACATTTTTATCAAAAGACTCCAAAAACCACTCTTTTGGGAAAAGAGTATATTGCCCAAAGGAATCTCTATCCTTATTTTCTTTTTTTATTTTTTTTATTTTTAATATTTTTTCAATTCTTTCTTGTTTTTGCCTCCATTGTTCATTACAATCTTTTTTAAATTGATCTACATATCCTTTTTTTAAATCAGAGTTTATAATGTAATTTTCTTCTAGTTTCATTGTTTCCTCCACTCTTGTTTTTATTTCTTTAAGTGCCACTTTTTTAAAAGTATTAAAATCCTTCTCATTAAATTCAAAATATTTTTTGATAAATTCTTTCTCCATCCCTTTTAACTCTCTTTCTAAATCTGGAGTCGTCTGAATGAAATTTTCTTTAGTTAAATTTTTCATTTGAGTATTTCTTTTGTCATCATGAAGGTAATTATAAAAAAATATTACAAGTTTATATTTATCATATTTAAAATAAGGAACTATTTGAGCTCCTCCTCTAAAATGATCGTAAGGAAGCCATTCCAAATCATTAAATTCCAGAGAATTTATTTTTTCATTCAATCCCGAATCTAAATCGCCAGACTTAAATAATGTATATGCCAAATTAAAAAAATCTTTTTGTAAAATATCTTTATCTATATTGTATAAAATAAAAAAGAAAAGGTTTAATTTCAGTTGATTTAATAGTTCTAATTTTTCATATATTAGATTCTTTTTAAAATTCTTTAATTCCTCATCATTGTCCTTTGGGAAATCGTATTTTGTTATTGTCTGGTTATATTCTAATGATTTGTTCAATTCTGATAAATAAGTTTCAAGATAGATTTTTTTATTTTCCTTATTGAGAGTCGTATCTGAAATCAAATAGTTACATGTTTTATATAGAGTATTCAGTGTACTATCCATTAAGGATTTATATAATTCTAACCAAGTCTTATCTCTTTCCTTCTTAAATTTGTCTTTATATCCAATGCTTAAAAATTCTTTTAGATGAAGTCCACCTATATTCAATGCTATACTAAAACTTTTATTTTTTCTTAGTTCTACAATTAAAAGAGAGTGGAATAAGCTTTGTAGAAAAATAATTATCTCTAATCTTTCAAAATATTTTCTTTTTAAATCATACAAAACATTAGTAAGATTTTCAAATAAATTTTCATTATTAATTTTTAAAATATCTCTTTCAAAGAAATCCCTTGCCTTATTGAATTTTCCCTTATCAATAAATAAGTCTAAAACATCCCTTATTGCTAAAGCCTCTTCTCTAAAATCCCCCTTTTTAACATAATATATATTTTTCATTAATGAATTTAAACTATTATAATTCGAATTACTATATTTTAGGATATTGTCTTTCCTAGTTTTTTTCTTTTTCAATTTCATGTTTGAACTCCTTTATTATCTTCTTGTAAAACCACTCTCTTTTTAATCTCCATAAAAAAGAGGGAATGAAAACTATAGTTGATACGAAAGATAGAAATAACATTATAAATATGAAAAAAGATAAATTGGCCAAATCAAAAGCATAAACAATAATTGTTGAAATAAAAGAAAATGAGATAAGGCAATAATATGCTATAACTAACTTTGTCTTTAAATAATAATCCCAGATTAGATCTTGCCTTATTTCTTTAGTCAAACTTGTAGTTATGGCTACAAGAGTAACTATTATGCCTAAGATAGTAAAATGCAGAAACAAATAACTTTCTAAGGAAAACGTATTCGATTCTATTGAATTAAAAAAACTAATAAATAATTCAAACACTCTTTCTTTTAACCCTACTATCATTTTATCCTAATCTCCCCGCTCATCAATTTTGGTAATAGAAGATCTCGGATTTTTGATAATCTGTCTATTTCTATGTTATTCGCTTTTATTCTTAAAAGTAAATTCTTAGCTATTAAATCAAACTTCTTTAAGGTATCTTGATCTGGAACTAAAAATTCAAATTCTGGAACTGCATTTTTGCTTAAATGTAAAACAGTAGTCCCATTTGTGTATGAAAGCGCATGATCATGAAATCTTTTAGATCTTAACAGATAATACACAAACGACTTAGTAAGTTGTTTCTTTGGTCTAATTATTTGTAGATCTAAGGATGCTATTAGATTGTTATAACCATCAATAAGATTTACTATCGCAGGAGTGCCAATAACTTCTGCTTTTTGTGTTAAATCAGTTTGGGCTACAATGATATCCCCATCTTGGAGCAATTGTTCTTCTCTGTATTCTCCAACAAATTCCTTGTACCCTTCTTGATTTAGTCCGCCACCCCGATTTACAGATTTAAGAGTAACTAATGCAGAATCTGACTCCTGTAAATCTTCGCTTCTGTAAGAACATCCTTTAATTACATTGACATAATCTCCTAACTTTTTTGTTTCCCATTCTTTTTTCCTTTCATCAACAAACCATTTCTTAAACAAAACCATCCCTATAGATTCAAGATTTTTATTCACTTTGTTGTTTAGTTCTATTTTTGTGTCTAGATCTGATAAAATCTTTGCAATGGACTTTTGTTCAGAAATTGATGGAAAAGGTAAGGAGAGGCTTTTTATTTGCTCACTATTAATCGACCCAAAAACACTTCCAGTTTCTCTACCCCTTATTAAAGAACTAAATTTCTTTAGTAAATAATATAGAAATTCATTATTACCATTTTTCATATTCAACGATGCTAGTCCTCTTCCAACACACATATCTTCTTTAGTAATATTAACTTCTCCTACTGGAGCCCTAAC
Organism: Nanobdellota archaeon; assembly: GCA_018830685.1. Classification (GTDB taxonomy): domain Archaea; phylum Nanobdellota; class Nanobdellia; order Pacearchaeales; family GW2011-AR1; genus ASMP01. The sequence continues at coordinate 3,258 of JAHJRR010000059.1, read as the reverse complement.
ACTCAATAATACACTTCCTGCTTTTGCTTTTTTGGTAACTTGGGTTGTATAAGTATCAAAAAAGGGATACTTATCACCAAAAGTTCTCACACCTTGTAAAAATCTCATTCCTTCTCGATGTCCGTTATAGCTATCTCCGGGAGGAGACTGTCCCATATCAATATTAACTACTTCTTCAATTCTTTTAATTTCCCAATCTTCAGGAATTTCTCCTATTTCAGTTTGTTTGAGTTTTGTTTTTCGTTGCATTGTTCTCTTGTACGTTAAAATTTTCTTTCTTTAGGTTATATTTTCCCTCTAAAAAATCCATAACTCTTCTTGCGCGCTGATAAATCATATCATAAGTCATTAATTCTATATTGTGCAAATACTTATCCACTCGCTTTATTGCTTTTGTAGGGGTTCTACCTAAAATAATAATTCCTTTTTCAAACATCTCTTTTTCTTCTTCCATATAGTTTATACATTGAGAAATAGCTTTTCCAACTTCTGCAGAAATCACTTTGTGTTTTGAATAATTTACTTGAGTTTTTTTACTGGCCTTTTTTAATTCTATAACAATATCCCTTCCTAAATTCCATTTTTTATCTGCAAGGTGAATGTCATAGTCTTTATCTTTTTTAGTGTCTAAGTTAGCATAATCAAAACTTATTATCCAGATATTTTCCAATAGAAATTTATTAATTTCCATCTCCGATGTTTTTATGTCATTAATCATTTTTCTAAATTTATTTAAAGATTCTTTCATAGTATCGTACTGAGAAACTACTGATTGTTTTTGAATTATTTCTAATGCTCTCGAAGTGTTCGAATTTGAGGTAAAAAATTCTCTATTTTCATTAAGTGATTTTAGTATATCCTTAGAAAATATCTTTTTATCTTCCTGTTTTAAATCTGAAGGTCTAGAATTCATCCATCTTTTAACAATTAATAATTCTGTTTCAGATTTAAATTTGTATGTAAATAGTTGTACTCTTTTTGCAGGACTTGAGAATACTTTTACAAATTCCTTAAAGAATTTTATATTGATTATCAATCCTTTTTTATTCTGGTAATCAAATTCTTCTATATTTGAATTGATAAACATAGATAAAATAATGTATTTGTATTCCTGTTTTAATAATTCTGCTAAGTTTTTCCCCCCATTTCCTAAAATAGAAGATCCTAATTTTTCTGGTTCATAATCACAAAAAACCCATCCAAATGCTGAAATTGTTGTCCAATAAGGTTCTAATCTCCCAATTCCCGTTAATAAAGACAATCTTCTTGCTAAATTATCTGCTTTAGATCTTGTATTTTTTTTGAATTTATTAGTATAAAATGTTCCGTTTGCTTGAGTATATTCTTTTAAACCATAGGGGATTTTTAACCAATATTCCTCAGCCATCTTCTAAATCCCCAAACCAATCTTCTTCAAATTTTTTTTAATCTCTTTCTCCAGTTTTTCACTTTCTTTAAATTGCTCTCCTAATTCCTTTGTCAGCTTAGCCATTTTTTCTTCAAAGGGCTCGCCATCATCCTCTTCCTCAGGAACCCCAACATATCTTCCAGGAGTTAAAATAAAATTATGCTTTTCAATTTCTTGTAGATTTGTAGATTTACAAAATCCAAGAATATCTTTATATTTTCCAGAATTCTTTTCTCCTCTCCAAGCATGATAAACATTAACTATTTTATCAACATCTTCAGGAGTTAATTCTTTATGTCTTCTATCTATCATCTCACCCATATTTCTAGCATCAATAAATAAAATCTCATTCGTTCTCTTTCTTTTTCCATGATCATTTTTATCTTTTGTAACAAACCATAAGCATGCAGGAATAGCAGTATTGTAAAATAATTGTCCAGGCAATGCAATCATGCAATCAACTAAATCAGCTTGTAAAATATTTTTTCTTATCTCGCCCTCTCCAGAAGTATTTGAAGACATAGAACCATTAGCTAAAACAAATCCAGCAATTCCATGAGGAGTTAGATGGTGGATAAAATTTTGAACCCATGCAAAATTAGCATTTCCTTTAGGTGGCACACCATACTTCCATCTTACATCATCTCTTAATAATTCTCCACCCCAATCACTCATGTTAAATGGAGGATTTGCTAAAATAAAATCAGATCTTAAATCCTTATGCTGATCATCATGAAAACTATCTCCTAACTGAACATCATTATCAATACCCCTAATAGCCAAGTTCATTTTGCATAACTTCCAAGTCGTGTGATTTAGTTCTTGACCATAAACAAAAATATCTCCTTTTCTTCCACCATGACTTTCTACAAACTTCTCAGACTGCACAAACATTCCCCCACTGCCACAGCAAGGATCAAACACTCTTCCTTCATAGGGTTCAATCATTTTAACAAGCAATTGAACAATGCATGCAGGAGTATAGAACTCTCCACCCTTCTTGCCTTCAGCATTTGCAAACTGCCCCAAAAAATATTCATAGACTTTTCCTAAGACATCCTTCTTTCTACTCTCTCTGTCTCCTAGCCCAATTGTTCCAACTAAATCTATTAATTCCCCTAGCCTTCTTTTATCCAAGCTAGCTTTTGCATAGTCTTTAGGCAAAACACCTTTAAGAGAATCATTATCTTTTTCTAAGACATCCATTGCTTCATCAATTATCTTACCAATCTCAGGGCTCTTTGCATTTTGCTCTATTCTTTTCCACCTGGTCTTTTCAGGAACCCAGAAAACATTATCTTTGGTGTAGGCCTCTTTTTCTTCTTTAATATAATATCTTTCAGAAGGTTCTTTAACATACCACTCGCTTTTAGGATTTGCTGCCTCTTTTTCTAATTCTTTTTTATGTTCTTCAAAAGCATCTGAAATATATTTTAAGAAAATAACACCTAAGACAACATGTTTATATTCTGCAGCATCCATATTGCCTCTAAGTTTATCTGCTGCTTGCCACATCTTCTGCTCAAATCCTAAGTTCGCTCCATTATTCTTATTGGTCATACAAATACAATAAAAACTCAATATAAAAAATTATCTGACAGCAACCCCCCGATAGAGATGTGAACATTTTCCACTTCAATGCACTGCATGGGGGTGGTGGGGGATTAGTGTTATGCCCCGCATGGGGGTGAGCTAAATTATGTGTGAATGCCCCGACCGGGATTCAAACCTGAAAACAACCAACGGTTTTTTTCAATTTTCCCTTTTTGTTTAAACCGATTTGTCCGAATACCGGGCAGATGAATTCTTATCTCATGTATCAATGACGAATCCATCTGCGAAACGCCCCG